>JBDRTM010000169.1:0-5278 GCA_043824065.1 Planctomycetota bacterium
TAGCGACCGCACTACGTGCCTATGGTGCTGAGAAAGGTGATACTGGCACCTGGCCACCATCATTGACTCAGTTGGGATTCGTGGCTGGCGACTTAACAGGTACGTACTTCGATGATGCCAACTTTACTTGGGTCAATGCAACTTACAGCTCATTGGTTACCCCATCCTTGACATATACAATTTCTTGTACGCCAGTTCGTACCACATTGAATCCTACTACAGTTACGCTGACTCATCTCGGTATTTGGACTCCGTAAAAAGGGAGGCCTAATGGTGGCCCAAAGCCCCCCTCTTATTTATCAAACGGGGTGGTTGTGGGATATGTTCGCCAAGCAAATAAGTCGCGGCGTTGGCTTAACGCTCATTGAGCTAATGGTGGCTATGGCTGTTTTGGCCATAGCCACTTTTGCGCGCATCAAGCTGTGATTATCATTCGTGCGGACACGCCCAAATAGCGTATATGCCTATCATTGCCTGCTGCCTGCTTTGTTAGGATTTTGAAGATGGGCAAGGAGATAGATAGAAGTGGCTTCACACAGCCATTTCACCATTGCTTCTGTCGATGCCAATGGAAACGCTGCTATCACAGTAACAGCCCCTGCCGGCCTGACCGGTACGGGACAGCTTGATAGCGCGAACAACTGGGTTTATACTCCTTAAAGCTAATTCTCCTACCTTGTGTTTTTTCGGTTGTCTCCACGGCCGATAACTTTCAAAAAGCCATCCTTAAATCCACTCAGAATTGATTATCGTATAGTTGACAACCAGTAGTTGCCGACACTATCAAAAATAATCAATAGAAAATAGTCAATATCCGATTATTTATAGGACTGGACATCCTAAAATCACGCACATCAGCCTATGCACAATGGTTGTAATTTCTAAGTAAAACACTTTCCTTTTTAAGCCGATGAAAGACGAAAAGAGATGAAAAGAAACGCAGAGGTGGACTTCCAATTTGAAATTCGGAACTTGTTGTAAGGATTTATAGGCTTGAACTGGAAACGAATGCTTAGTTTTAAGACAGAACTTTTGGGGCTGGATATCGGTTCGTCTGCGGTGAAGGTAGTCCGGTTGCGCAAAGATGATTCCGGCTATACAGTAACCGCAGCCGGCATCACCGATATTGTCCCCGCTGCTTCGTTTAACGAAGCAAACGGCGGGACCGAAGATAATAATAATCATCGAAAAATAAACACTGTCAAAGCAATTCGCGAATGCCTCGAATCGACCGGGCGCAAGATGAAATTAGCGGTTTGCGGCCTAAGCGGTCCGGAAGTGGCGGTGCGGGACTTTGAGTTTCCGTCATTATCGACTTCAGAGATAGATGGGGCTGTTTCGTTTGAGGCCACGCAGGTTTGTCCGTTCAATGCGGCAGATAGTGTGGTTGATTATCACTTAATACCAAATGGCGATAATAAGACAAGAGGCATCTTAGTAGCGGCGACCAATGCACTGATAAAAAACAAGGTACAGCTTGCCAAAGAATCCGTCCTTAAGTGCGTTCTGGTGGATGTTGAGGGATTGGCACTTTTGAACTGCTTCAATGGTCTGGCTGACGAATCTGAAAGGTCCACAACAGCTATCCTGAACGTTGGCGGCTCCGGTACAACTGTGGCAATTCTTGGTAGTAATGGCCGGCCGTTCATTCGCGATATGACCTTTGCCGGTGATGATATTATCAAGCAGATTGCGGCTGATAAAGGTATGTCAACCCAAGACGTCAAGGGGATTTTGTCCGGCTCCGGCTTGGCCGGCCTTCGCCAAGACGAGTCCGGCGATGCGACGGCATCTCAAATAGAGCTTTATGATAGTCTTGAAAATGCCTGTCAGAAACTGATAGTCGATGTTTCCAAAACGTTGCGCTACTATGCGGCCCAGGAGCAATCGAGGCCTGTTGAGAAGATATTTGTTTGCGGCGGTTTTGCTCTTACCAAAGGTTTCATCGAGTTATTGAACAGCCGGCTCGGAGCCGAAACGGTTTTGTGGAATCCGTTTGAGAAAATACGCTGCGATACAGCTCAGCAGCTCAGCGATATTTGCAGCAAGAGAGGCCCTGTACTGGCAGTGGCAGCCGGCCTTGCTATGAGGTCAGTCTAATTGATTCTGCCAAAAGACGGCGTGAGTAGTGAATGGTGAGTAGTGAGTATTCAACTCACCAATTAACCACTCACCAATTAACAGATAGGAAATTATGTTCACGATAGATTTATTAAAGGGACAAGGCATCCCGATGAAGAGCAGTCCCGGGGGCATAGCTATTGCCGGGGTAACCGTTGCAGTACCTATGACCATGGCAATAATAATGTTCGGCTTCTATCTGAACGACAGAACACAGGTATCAATAAAGGAGCAGGAAATAGTCAGATGCCAGGCAGAGATTGATAAATTGTCGGATGCTGTGGAGCTGCAAAATTCATTAGAGAAAGAGAAAATCATTTACGGTAATTGCTTGTCGGAAGTGAAGTCCTCCATCAGCAAATATATTCAATGGTCGCCTGTGTTAGTTACAATTGTGGAAAATATGCCCGACTCGGTGATGTTGACCGCCCTTGAGGTAAAGCAGAATTCTGTGAGAAAAAAGGTTCCCAAAAAAGACAATCCACAAGAAATGATTGAAAAGACTGTCCCTGTAAGAATATTACAGATGAGTGTTAGTGGTAGTCCAGGATACGACTGTGACAAAGTAGTCAGGGATTTTCGGAACCATCTTCGCTCTTCAGCTTTCCTTGGGCCGAAGCTTGAGGACATCGGAGTTTCACAGGAATCTGAGACGCTTGAAGGCCGGGATGTGGCCTCCTACGAGATAGAGTGTGTTTTTAAGACGAGGTTGTAAAATGGCTTTTTTGAAGACCCATAAAAAATATCTTACAACGTCAGGAGTTATATGGGCAGCTTGCTTTGCAGTATTCCTGCTTGCCTATATAGTTGTGTTAGGACCTCAAAGGAACTACGAAAAAAGCATCGAAAACAAGCTCACTGAGAGAAAACAGGTGTACGAGTCTGCACTAAGAGCAGCACGAAAGGAAACCAAAATCCGGTTGAATGAACAAATCGAGCGTTTACAAGGCAGGCTGGAGGATTTCGTTATTGATTTCGAGAATTCAGCTAATTTGACGTTTGATATAAGTCAAATTGCCAACGAGAAGAAGGTCGCTTCGTTCAGCATCAAAAGCAAAGACGACCGGGGACCGTCAACAATATCTGAGGCTAACTACATTCGCGAGAACCACATTGTTATCAGCTTTGTTGGGGGGTTTAATCAGTTTGCTACATTTCTGAATGCCCTGGAGAGACACCGGCCGGTCCTCTTTGTGGACAAGTTCTCAATAACTCGCTCGGGGCAGGACGATTCAGGCTATCAAGTGAGTTTGAATGTGGCGGCTTTTGTCAAAAAACAACCCGCCGCCCCTCGACGGTCCTCGAAGACGCGTCGCGACGGGCAGGACCTTAAAACCACCAATAAGGGCTCGATGCAACTTTACGGCAAGAAAATATGAGAATAATAGCAATAGCAAATCAAAAAGGTGGTTGCGGCAAAACAACTACGGCGGTGAACCTGGCAGTTGCCCTTGCCGAGAAAGGCAAGAGGACGCTGATAGTTGACCTCGACCCACAAGGTCACAGCACGATAGGATTCGGCTGTGATCCTGATAAGCTGTCCCCAACCATTTATGACGCTCTTATGAAGGCCCAAATTCCAATCTCCAGCGTTATCATTGACACGAAAATCGAGCGGCTTAATCTGGCCCCAAGCAATATTCTGCTTTCAGGTGCCGAGATTGAGCTGGCCAGCGTGGTCGGCAGAGAATTCGTCCTGAGTGAGAAGCTCAAAACAGTACAGGACAGATATGACTTATGTGTTATCGACTGCCCGCCGTCGCTCGGTCTCTTGACCCTCAACGCACTTGTTGCCAGCACCGATGTTATCGTGCCTGTTCAGACGCAATACTATGCAATGGAGGGCCTAAAACAATTATTCGAGACAGCAAACATTATCGGAAAGCATTTGCACCCTTGTAATGTAAAAATCTTGGGCTTATTGCTGACTTTTGTGGAAAAAAGGAGGCTGCTGAGCTGTCAGACTCAAAAGCAAATGCGGGAATATTTCGGCGATTTGGTGTTCGATACGGTTATTCACAGATGTGTAAGGTTGGCTGAAGCCCCCAGTGCCGGTCAGGCGGTTTTGACTTACGCGCCCGAAAGCCGGTCCTCCGCTGAATATAGGGCTTTGGCTAAGGAGATAATCGACAAAATTTCGGCTGAGCAGATAACCGAGGGCAAAGCCTCGCCTGAGCAGATAAGCGAAGGCGAAGCTTCGCCCGAGCAGATAATCGAAAGCCAGGCCTTGGCCAGGAGATAATAATCAATGGCAGAGCACAAAAGGAATAAGGCAGGACTCCACAAGGGAATCTCATCGATTTTCAAGGGGGTGCCGATTCCGCAAGCCGACGGTGGCCAGGAGCCTTCCGGCCCCCCTGCCCCGGAGCGCACCGACTATACCGAGCCAAAACAGCCGGCTCCGGAGACGCAGAAGCCCGAGGCCCCAAAAGCTTATCAAGCTGCACAAACGTTGCCCAAAGCTGCCCCAGGGCACACCGACTATACCGAGTCAAAACAGCCGGCTCCGGAGACGCAGAAGACCCAGGTCCAGAAACCTTATCAAGCTACGCAATCATTGCCCAAGGCCGCGCCAGCTCTAAAACCCAAAGCTGATACTGACGATATTAAAAAAAAATACGCCTCTGAGAAACCTACCGCCGTAAAAATCAGCAGCCAAAGCTTCTGGCAACAGATAAGAAATAAGCTGTCTAAACCAAAACCGGGTGTCAGTACCACAAAGCAAAAGGCAACGGTGGTAATGATACCGCTGCTCTTTATCGTTTTAATTTTTATGCTGTTTAGAGGAGGCGTCTTTGGCACAAGTGCGGGGCATATAGAAGCGCCTGTGGAAGACACCGCATCCGGCGTTGTCACTGCCGGTGCTAATACTAAAATCGACTGGGAGGTTCCGGCGCCATATCCGACAACGCTTCGCGACCCTATGCGATTGGTCCCGTCAGCAACCGCTCAGAACGGTCAGACCGAAACCAGAAAAACAATAAAACTAATCGTAAAAGGCATTCTCTATACCGAGGACAACCCATCGGCAGTTATTGGTAACAGCATAGTCCACGAGGGCGAAACAATACGGGGTGTCAGTGTTATAAAAATAAGTACAGATAGTGTCGAATTCGAAATGAATGGGAAAAGATGGACCCAAAAGGTTCGACAATAA
>JBDRTM010000170.1:0-3546 GCA_043824065.1 Planctomycetota bacterium
TAGCCCACAAGTCGAAACTGCTGGTGCTGATTAAGCCGGTCGCGAGCATAACTACCATAGCTGCGATGCCGAAGGCGTATCCCGCCAGATGGGCGTCATAGGCAACGTAGGCTGTACTTTGGGCGATTACGTTATCGATTAAAATCATTTTGATGCCGATAAAATATAACGCCGGCACTTCTATTGTGCCAATGAAGAAGAACCAATACAGGATGGATATTAAGGCCTGGGGAAACAACACTAAGTATGCGCCGGTCACCGCAGCGACGGCCCCGCTGGCTCCGAGGACATCGGCCCCACTAACCAGTATATGGCCTATACCGCTGAATACCGCACCGCCCAAATAAAAGCACAGATACCCAATATTACCGAGCTTGTCGTTGACATTATTACCGAACAGATACAAAAAGAACATGTTGCCGATAATGTGCATCAAGCCGCCGTGCAAAAAGGCGTAGCTTACAAACTGCCACAGTTGTGGCCGAACGCCGGTGAGCATAAAATGCTGCACCCAGGGTCGAAATTCCAGATTACCTGTTAAGGGGTGTGTTTGGTACTCCAGAAAAAAAACGAACAAATTGACAGCTATCAGCGCGTAATTTGCGTATGGTGTCCGTCTCAGCCGAATACTTGTCCGATAAGGTATTATCATAGTTCAACCACTAATTTAGTAGAATGATTAAAGTCAAAGGATGGCTTATTGTAATGGCAAAAAGCAGCTATGACAAGACATAAAAAAAGGACGGCAATCGCCGTCCTTCTCTTAATAATGGGTCTTACTATCAGTTTTCCTACCCTGCGGAAAACATCAAAGCTTGGCAGCTCTTTTGACAGCCAACCGGTTTCCCCCCCAGCCAGCAAGTCTTGTTCTCTAATAATAATATAAAAATAAAACCCTGCAAAGCCAAACATTCCGGCAAAAAAAGACTTTATTTTTTCTCAGATTGTTGTTAATCAGTTGTTTCTATAGCCCGTCGGAGGGCCTGTGTTTTCAAGGAAAGATAAAGCAAAGTAAATGAGCATTACGAAAATCCGATAGAAGAGAATAGAGCAAATGAACAAAGACCTAATAAAAAAGCGCATCAAGGCGATTCGCCGCGAGCTAAATAAAAAGAAGATAAAGTGCCTTATAGTAACAAAGCCGGCCAATGTAACTTACACGACCGGCTTTTTAGGCGACGATAGCTGGGCGGCAATTACCAAAGGTAATGTCTATCTTCTAACCGACAGCAGATACACCGAACAGGCCCGGGGCGAATGTCCCTACTGCACCATAATTGAGCGTTCCAATTCCATGTCTGAATTAGTAGCTAAACTGGTAAAAAAACTAAAATCAGTGCGAACAATAACTGTTGAAAAGTCAACCTCGCTGGCGGATTTTGAAGCGTTGAAAAAGCACGTCAAAGCCCGGTTTAGGTCAGTTGCTGATGTCATTGAAACTGTCCGCAGCATAAAAGACAATACAGAAATTAAAACCATCGAAGCCGCTGCTTCAATAGCAGCTCAAGCCCTCAAGCAAACCCTGCGGTACATGAAGCCGGGCGTAACCGAGAACGAATTGGCCGGCATGCTCGATTTTAAAATTCGCAAGCTTGGGGCGACGAACAGCTTCGAGACAATCGTTGCCTTCGGCCCAAACGCCTCCCGGCCCCATCATCAGCCCAGCAGAAAGAAGCTCAAACAAAAAGATACCGTCCTGATTGACTTCGGGGCTAAATACAAGGGTTATTGCAGTGATATTACCAGATGTTTCGCGGTTGGTGGGCCGACTACTTTCTATAAAAAGGTTTACGAGGTCGTCGAGCAGGCCCAGGCCGCTGCGATAAAAATGATAAAGGCCGGCGTCAAAATGAAAAGTGTGGATGCTGCCGCACGAGAGGTAATCGACAATAGCGATTTTCCCGTTTACGGCCACGGCACAGGGCACGGCCTCGGCCTGGAAATTCACGAATCACCTTTCCTCAAATTAAAAAGCAAGGGCACCCTCAAGACCGGCCAAGTTATTACAATCGAGCCGGGCATATACATCCCCGGGAAACTCGGCGTCCGAATAGAGGATGATGTCCTCGTAACCGAGACCGGATACCGCATATTAACCCGTCGTTGTCCACATTCACCTTTACTGCTTAGCCGCAAAGGTTAAATATTTGTTTACCCGCTAAACGCAATAAGCTATAATAAAACTTGTTCGCAACCCAACTTTAGAATGGAGGTCATTATGAAAATAAAATGGGTATTTATGTTAGTTGTATTAGTGTTTTTCTGCGGCATCTCGGCGGCAGCCGGTCAGGTGCGATTTAGAAAAATCGTAGTGGACAAAACTTTCCGTGCCGAGGGAGCTGCGGTAGGAGATGTCAACCATGACGGCAAAACCGACATCCTCGCCGGCGATGTATGGTACGCAGCGCCGGATTGGAAGATGCATGAAGTTCGTCCCGTTGGCCAATATGACGGCTCAAAAGGTTACAGCCAGACCTTTGCCAACTTTGCGCAGGATGTAAACGGTGACGGCTGGGTCGATTCGATTGTCATCGGGCTGCCCAATGGGCCGTGCCTGTGGTATGAAAACCCGAAGAACAAACCCGGCCATTGGAAGCAGAGAATGGTTGTCAATAGTGCCTGCAACGAGACGCCGATCTTCGTTGACCTGCTGGGTAACGGCAATCCGGTATTAGTTTTCGCCGTTCGTCCTAAGGGTCTGATGGCCTGGTTCAGCGTGCCAAACGACCTTGAAGGTCTGTGGGATATGCACGTTATCGCTGCCGGCCCCGATGCACCGGGTACAAAGATGTACAGCCACGGCCTGGGCATTGGCGATGTCAATGGCGACGGCCGAAATGATGTGCTTATCAAAGAAGGATGGTGGCAGGCTCCCGAAGACCGTACCGACAGCGACTGGAAATTTCACCCCGCCAATCTCGGTCCGGACTGTGCGGATATACTCGTCTATGATGTGGATGATGACGGCGACAGCGACGTAATTACCAGCTCGGCGCACAATTACGGCATCTGGTGGTTCGAGCAGCTCGCCCCTGCCGATGGCTCGACGTTCAAGCAGCACGTCATTTCCGAAAAGTACTCCCAGCCGCATGCGATACGGCTCATTGACATCAATGGTGACGGTATTAAGGACCTGGTAACAGGCAAGCGTCACTTCGCACACCAGGGCAAGGACCCCGGAGGAAAAGACCCGGCTATGCTGTATTGGTTCGAGCTACGCCGTCCCCAGAAGGGAAAGGTCGAGTTTACTATGCACGTAATCGATAATGACTCCGGCGTCGGTACTCAGCTCGAAGTTATCGACCTAAACGGTGACGCTAAACCCGATATCGTTACTTCGAACAAAAAAGGTGTTCACGTCTTTCTGCAGCGGCGTCGAAGGACATCCCGGCGCGAATGATAACGGATAGCATTCACGGTTGAATGCTAATATTTATTTGACTGCCGAAAGCAATAAACTATAATACTCAAACTGACCGATTTATGATTGAATATTAATCATAACTGTTCCTTCGCGTTGCTCAAGGACAGGTTTATTGACAATAA
>JBDRTM010000171.1:0-5528 GCA_043824065.1 Planctomycetota bacterium
TCGGTCCAGTCACGCGGATAAGTCAGCGTGTGAGTTGCCTCAGAGTTCCCAACACTGTTGTCGTAGTAAAGCGGCATCGACTGGTTGCCGCTGTGAACAATACTTTGCTCGGCATACGGAGGAAGGTCATTACCAACGAGAGCTCCGTTTGTCGGGATATCATAACCGTCCGCCCACGCTTCAAATATCCTGTTGCTCTCCGGGTCAGGGGGGTCAATGTCGTTGTAGGACTCAAAATCGTCCACGATAAGGAAGTTGGCTGTCGTGAAGCTCCAGAGGATGCCTGTCCACGGGCTGTCTGTATTGGTGTTATTGACCTCATCAATCCGCCAGTAGTAAGCAGTATTCCACTCAAGCTGTCCGGGTTCATAGCTTTCGGAACCGAGGTTTCCGGTGCCTTTATGCTCAGGCGAACTCGTATCGGCGTTTTTCACGGCATCTTTATCTATGCCGAAGTAAACCTCATGCGATGCACCAAAGACTCCCGGTGACCAGCTAAGAATCTGTGTCTGCTTTACATCCACAGCGCCATTAGATGGATTCGGGTCCCCGACGGCGCCCTGAGTAGTAAAGCTCCAGACATCGCCTTTATAGGTGGTGATGGCATCGAACTCATCGACCCGCCAGTAGTAAGTCTTAGCCAATTTAAGTGGGCCGGGAGAATAGGTTGCAACTCCCTGAGGAAGACCCCCAGCAGCATTATTCACATCGTCAAAGTTGTCACCGAAATATACGGTGTGTAATTTCGCACCAAAACCTCCCGTCCAGCTAAGCTGCACATCCGGTTCTACCTGCTCGGCAGCATCAGCCGGTTCTGGGTAGTAGGCGGTCTTGGGGGGAATCATAAAGCTCCAGACATCGCCTTTCCACGGACTATTCGGCTCGGTGTCATTGACCTCGTCAATCCGCCAGTAATAAGTCGTGCCCGGAACAAGGCCATCGGGAAAAGCAAATCCGGGAAAGCCGACAACCATAAACGTTGCAGCCTGATTGCCCTGGAATGTCTCGGCGGTACCGTCGTTCACATTGTCAAAATTCTCGCCGAAATATACATCATGCGAGACCGCGAAATCTCCCGCCCGCCAGCCAAGGTTTACCCATGTATCCTCATGTAGGGCACCATCAGCCGGGACGGGGCCCGAGGCCAGTGAATAATCGCCGGCACTGCTCTGCATAATACGCTGTACCTCTTCCTGGGTTAATGCCCGGTTGAATATTAGCACATCGTCAATCAGGCCGGTCCAGAAACGTCCCGTTGCACTGGAATTGTCTCCGATATAGAGAGGAAAGCTGCTGACAGTGATCTGCCCGGTGGACGCTTCAGTTGCGTCCACCTCACCATCTACATACAAGTAGTTCATCGTGCCATCGTACACCCATCCGACGTGGTGCCACTGTTCATCGTCCACGGGCGTTACCCCGTAGGTATAGCCCCCAGTCGTACCGCTGACAGCGGCTTCCATGAAGTTATTCGTGCCTGCCCTCGACGACCGCCAGGAGTCGTCACCCCTGGAAAGGACAGTGTTCCAGCTCTTGTCGAATGCGACAACCTTGATCCAGTACGTGAAAGTGATAAAGTCGGTGATGTCGAACTCCGGAGCCAGCCCACAATCCACATAGTCGCCGTCACCGTCGAGGCTTATTGCCTGGCCAAAAACGCCGGCCTCATAGGTTGGGTTGCCCATTTCTGTACCATGGAGCTCATTGCCTGAGCTGTCCAGGGCGTTGCCTTCAAACCGATACCAGGCGACAAGACTTGGGTCAGCACCTTCGGCTGCGCTCGTTAAAATCAGGCTCGTCACCAGAAAAAAAGAAAACAAATAAACCAATTTCTTACACATAATAATCCTCCTTAATAGAGAGTTAAATTAATAATGCCTTGGCCACACACCAAAACACACATTATCTTCAACAAACATCAAGCGTTACAACACAGTATAAGTACAAAGCACCTTCGCAAAGCAGTGCAATCTCGAAAATTATCAATTAAAATTTATCATTTAAAAAGGGGCCTACACCAAATTGGTACAGGCCCCGAATTGCCTGTACGTGCGTAACCGCACCTGTGCCTGCGAAACCCCCGTTCCACCGCAAGGTGTCCTGCGGATTGCTTTCGCAAGAAAGCACGGGGGTGCAGGCAGGTACAAGTGACGCGAATCTGCTGTATCAACCCCGTTAGATATGAAAAATACGACGTTATCTAACGGGGCCAACCGCGCCCCAATATCTTGCTTCGCAATCCGAAGTCCACAGGATGCCTGTCGGCAGATGCCTCACGGCAAAAGCAACGGGGGCCAACTAAATCTCGACTTACGGCGCCTGCTCTGCCAGCCGATACAGACGAATATCATCAAAGTACATCGTACCTGAACCACCAGCCTGCGGATTGGTCTTGTCACCTAAGCCAAGAGCAATCGTGTTGACATTAGGCAAGTTCACACCCTGGTCGGCAAAAGCCTGCAGGTCGATAGTCCATTCCGTCCACTCACCTATCTGGGCTGCATCAGGATTATCATGGGTGACCACAGCGCTGCCATTGAGAACCACATACATCGGCTCCGCATCGTTACTGGTTATGCCGATATCCTGATTGGTCCACTGCTGACCAACAGTCGTACCGGGAAAGCTAACGTTGGAGAATTTGGCTTCGCACACTACCCCGGAGTTATGACTAGTCAGCGCCAAGCCTATGTACATAGGCGTATTCATTGTAACCGTCTGAAGCGTACCCAGTTGTGTCCACGTGGTGCCGTCCGCCGAATAGTAGGCCTTGACAAAGCCGCTTACGGTACGTTCTATTTTCACCCACTGGGGTGCTGTGATTCCGGCTTCGTTATCGCTGCTGCTGCTGGCGCCTGCCGGGGTGCGACGCTGGAAGGAAACTCCCTGAGCGGGCGTAACGACCATCATCGCGTGCCTTGAATCCGCATCGAGAGTATCGCGAATCATCACGCCGGCTTTGGCCCATTCGTGTGTGTTCTCCACGCTCTCAACCTTTGCTATAATCGTGCCCGCACCGGAAAGCTCCTTATATGCAAAATGGAACTGGTCTGAGTTGTCCCAGATATCCACTCCCTCTGCGGTCATCGTGAAAGTGCCGGTTGGTCCTTCCACGAAGCTGCCCATATACGCCGGATAACCTTTGAACCACAGTGACAATACTTTCACACTTTCTCTGGTCCAGTCCTGCGCAGGACTAAATGTGCGTTCTGCCTCTGAGTAATTTGCCGTACCACTATTGTCGTAAAAATATGGCATCGACTGAGCACCGCTATGAACGATACTTTGCTCGGCAAATGGAAAAGTATCATTACCAACGAGAGCTCCGTTTGTCGCGACCTCGTATCCATCTATCCACGTACTGAATATCTCATCGGGTGGATAGTCGTTGTAGTCCTCAAAATCGTCCACCACAAGGTAGTTGGCAATCTTAAAGCTCCAGACGTCGCCCTTCCAGGGACTATTCGGCTCAGTGTCATTAACCTCATCAATCCGCCAGTAGTAAGTCGTGCCCCGAATAAGACCATCCGGATAAGCAAATCCGGGAAAACCGGCAACTAAATACGTCTCGGCCTGGTTGCCCTGGAATGTCTCGGCGGCGCCGTCGTTCACATCATCAAAATTATCGCCCAAGTACACATCATGTGAGACCGCAAAATCTCCCGCCCGCCAGCTAAGGTACACCCAGGTATCCTCATGTATGGTACCATCGGCCGGATTAGGGCCTGAGGCCTGTGGAGATTCGCCGGCACTGCTCTGCATAATACGCTGGACCTCTTCCTGGGTTAATGCCCGGTTGAATATTAGCACATCGTCAATCAGGCCGGTCCAGAAGCGTCCCGTTGCTTGAGAATTGTCTCCGATCCAGAGAGGATAGGTGGTGACATTTATCTGTCCGGTGGACTCTTCAGTTGCGTCCACCTCACCATCTACATACAAGTAGTTCATCGTGCCATCGTACACCCATCCGATGTGGTGCCACTGTTCATCGTCCACGGGGGTGATCCCGTAGGTCCAGTCCCCAGTCGTACCGCTGACAGCGGCCTCCATGAAGTTGTTCGTGCCTGCCCTCGACGACCGCCAGGAGCCGTCACCCCTGGAGAGGACAGTGTTCCACCCCTTGTCGAAGGCGACAACCTTGATCCAGTACGTGAAAGTGATATAGTCGGTAATGTCGAACTCCGGAGCGATCCCACAATCCACATAGTCGCCGTCACCGTCAAGGCTTATTGCCTGGCCAAAAACGCCGGCCTCATAGGTCGGGTCGCCCATTTCTGTGCCATGGAGGTCATTGCCGGAACTGTCCAGGGCGTCGCCGTCAAAACGATACCAGGCGACAAGACTTGGGTCAGCACCTTCGGCTACGCTCGTTAGAATCAGGCTCGTCACCAAAACAAAAGAAAACAAATAAACCAATTTCTTACACATAATAATCCTCCTTAATAGAGAGTTAAAATAAAACGACCGATAATAATTTTTACACTCACTACATTTTACTCAGGACAATTTTTTCTGACTTGATACTACCTCCTTCCTTTACAAGCTCGAAGATAAGCTGTTAATTGAAAAGCAGGCTTCTTGCTGCAAAGCACCTGTACTCGCGTTACCCCCTTTGCTTCTCTGCGACAGCAGACAAGGGGGTGCGAGCACAAGGCCCTTACTTGAAACTCGGCGTCTCACTCACTTAAAAAAGACTGTAGAAACTCCACCTGCCTGTAAGCCAAACTCCACAGGTACCCGCCCATTCGACTTCGCTCAGGGCAGGCTCTGCGCGGGCACAAGCTTTATCTACTCTATTTGTACCAAATTAGCCACCTTCACGTCAAGAAAAACCTGGAGATTTCTCAGAAAATCGGTGAGATTATGCGAATTTTTCCGAAAAAATGAGCACTTGGCTCATTTTTAATAGATTTCTCCGCTTGCTTCGCTCGGTCGAAATGACGGTATAGTCGTAGGACTTATGAAATGTGGTACTAAGTTACTCAACTTGACTGGTTTTTACATAAGTATAGCTTTGACAAGAGTATATGCAACTTGTCATTCTGAGCGAAGCGAAGAATCTCACACTCGGAACGGGACAAACCCTGCTCTAAGGCCAGATGCTTCGCTTCGCTCAGCATGACAGTTTAAAAGTCAGTCAAGTTGAGTAAGTTAGTCTTTGCTGCTGGGAGAACCGCAAGCTTTTTATCCAGTCTGTCGGCGTCCTCTCCCTATCTTCGTTCTTCACGCTGTCCTTAATCTATCGCCCGCCAACAAATCGACAAGACTGTAAAGGGCAAAACCAGCAGCGGCTCAATCACCGCTGAGGATATTCAAGGCTCAGCACAATTAGATACATCCTATGGTTCCGTTACCTGCAGGAACATCTCAGGTAACAATATCAAATTAAAATCCAGCAGCGGCTCGATTAGAGCAGAGAATATCAAAGGTTCAGCCGAACTGGATACATCCTATGGCTCTATCACTTGCAGGGATATTTCAGGCGGCGATGTCAAACTCAAAACCAGCAGCGGTAACATTAAGCTCTC
>JBDRTM010000172.1:0-6462 GCA_043824065.1 Planctomycetota bacterium
CGGTCTTGAGAATAAACAAGATGCCAGTCAGGCAGGCTCGGTCGCTCACTCTGGGCCGACCGCCCTTTGGCTTTGGCGGTTCTGGCGGAATATGTCGTTTGATACGTTTCCATAGTTCATCTGTTAGTAGTGGCTTAGCCAGAATAATGTCCTCCATAACCTTATGTTACCGTTGCTTCCAGATGTTATATCGGCTAAACTACTACTCAATTATTAGGTTTTGTTAGAGTGCCTTAGTTTTTTATCCCTGATACCCTGATCTTCTGATATCCTACATCCTGATATCCTGATGTCCTGATATCCATCTACACATTTCAATCCCAAATATTCGGGTATTGTTTTATCTGGTCGTAGGTAAAAACAGGACCCTCCTTGCAGACATAATACTTGCCTAACATACAGTGGCCGCACTTGCCTACTCCGCAGCTCATATTCTTTTCCATTGAGAGATAAATTTGTTCAGGACCGAACCCGAACTCCAGTAATTTCAAGGTTGAGAATTTCATCATAATGGGCGGGCCGCAAACCACCGCTACGGCATTTGGAATATTCACGTCATCACGAGCTAAGATAGTAGTTACCACGCCAAAGTTACCAGCCCAGCTGCCGTTTGCCTCATCGACGGTAAGTTTAATATCCACGCCGTCAATTTTTTGCCAGGAGTCGAAAAGTGTGTTCTTGTAGATAAAATCATCAGGTGTTTTTGCTCCGAACCGGCAAACCACAGATTTGAAATCCTCAATTCTCTCAACCAGGGTCAAAAACAAAGACCTTATTGGCGCCAAACCCACACCGCCGCCGATGATATAGATTTCTTTGCCGAGGAAATCATCAATCGGATAGCCCTTACCATAAGGCCCCCGAATGCCGACTTTTTGTCCCTTTTCACACTCGTGTAATAAAGCCGTTACCTGACCAGCCTTCATAATAGTAATTTCCATCTTCTTGGTATCTGAAGGCGACGAGGAAGGAGTAAAAGGCGCTTCACCAACGCCGGGTAAAGTCAGCTCCACAAACTGTCCTGTTTCAAACTTAAATGTTTCTTCCAGCACAACGACAAAACTTTTAATCGTCGGTGATTCGTCTATGATATCAACAATTCCGCCGTTTATGGGCTGGTAGAGATTTCGATTCATTTTGCAACTTCCGCTTTTGTCTTATCTTTACCTTTAAGCTCTTCATTCAACTTTTTTAATACCTTGCGGATATCCACTTCGCCTGCCTCGGCATCAACGCATCTGCCGCAGCCGACACACATATCGATGCCATACCTGTCAAGAAAATAAGAGAACTTGTGCATAAAACGATGTCTGAGCCTGTCGCCGAGTATTTTGCGGGGATTCGCACCGCCTGCCACTTCAGGATAAGCAAGCCTCATGCAGCCGTCCCACATCTTCATCTTGGCAAAGTAATCCTTCTGCTTAGTGTCATAAAGATAGAAACAGTGGCAGGTAGGGCAGACCCGCGTACAGGCTTGACATTCAACACAGGTTTTCGCTTCCTGGTCATAAACATCGGAATCCCGGCTGTTTTCAACAATCTCATTGACCGGCTTATCGAACTTGAGGTCAGTGTTATTTTGCTCAAGCTGCTCCTGTGTCTCGGCCCTGTTTTTGTCTCGCTCAGCCAACAAGGCATCTCCAGCCATGGTGAAAAGGTCGGGATATTCTTCTATAAAATCTTTGCCCTTTTTCGAGCCGACTTCGATAATAAAGCCATCCTTTACCTGCGAAACATTCAAATCAAATCCGCTCTGAGCAAAGGGCCGTCCATCCAGAACATTGCAGAAACAGCTCTGGGCCGGGTCGGAACAATCAGACGTGATTATGAACATTTTCTCCCGCCGGCTCACATAAAACGGGTCCGCAAATTCTTCTTCTATAAAAACCTTATCCAAAATTTCGATGGAGCGCAAATCGCAATCTTTCAGCCCAAAGACGGCAAAGGGCTTTATCTCTTTCGGCTCAAAAGGCTCGGGAAAAACCGCAGCAAGCTCTCGCAGCGGAAATAAAAACTCTTTGACAGGCGTACAAGTGCGTATGTTATTGAATTCCACGCAGGTCTCGGTTGAAGGGTCGTATCTATTATATATATAATGCGTTCCGGTCTTTTTCGGAACATAGAGGTCCATCTGTTCGGCAATAGCGTTCAGGAATGGCTTTAGTTTGTTTATAAGAACCGTCTGCATTTTATTATCCTACAGATAATTTGTGCTTGTGTTCACATTCACAATCTATAAAACCGCGCTTTATAAAGGTGATTATTGCATCCGTCAAGTAAAAACGCATAATTTTAAATTGACACCACCCAAAAAACGCTGGCCTAATTGCTATGTAGATATGAACTTATATGGCGCAACAATATCTAATTGCAATGCCGGCCTTTCGGATGTAAAATTAAGAGAAATTTATCAAAACGCTTTTTTCTTTTAGGTCCGTTAGGACGGTCTGGAACATAACTGATATTCTTTACGGCAAAACCTGCGTTTTCTGTGAATTTGTCTGTGTCAAAAAGTCTTGCGCCCGTAGCTCAGTAGGATAGAGCATCGGTTTCCTAAACCGAAGGTCAGAGGTTCGAGTCCTCTCGGGCGTAGTTGGGTCGATTTTGGAACGCATATTGCCGCAGGGACAAAGGCGGCAGGCGATACAAAGGAAAAGCATATTAGACGGTAGAAATGTATCTTATAAGAATAAAAGGAAAACGCAACAACTTCAAAAGCAAATCTCTTAAAAGCTTTGTATATAGCAGCTTTATTCTATTCTTTTTAGCTCCTAATCCGGTACCGGCATTTGCCGGTCGGACAACCAGAGTATCGGCACACTCATCCGAACTTAGTTATAATGAGGCAATACGACGCGTCCGCAGTTTTGATTTTGAATCGCTCCGTCTGGCCATCACAGACCTTACCGAAACATTCGAGCAAAGCTACCCAAAAGGCCAAAAGTATTTAGAACATCTGGACAGCCTGGAAGAGTTAAGCAAAGCTGCCCTTAGCTCTTTTGACCAGCGTAAAGATTCAGCAAAAGCTAATCTGTTAAAACTCGCGCACGACCTCAATAAGCTGCGGTACGATGCGTTGCTTTCCAATCCGCTGCTTGATTTTGAGAAGCTGCTGCTGCTCAAACGCAGGCGGGGACAGCTTGGCCTGCCCGTTAACCACAAGTGCAATTCGGGCATCGAGCGGACCGGCTACGACAACGAAATTGCGGTGCTGGCACCTGTTCGTCCTGATGGAATGTTACAAACACTCCTTCGACCATCGGGGGGACGTTTCGTTGGCGAAATCGACCTGCACTTCGATGCCGACCGGCTGCTTTTCACTATGCCCAAGGACAGCAGCTGGCAAATTTTCGAGATTAAAACCGACGGCAGCGGCCTGCGGCAGGTATCGCGAACCCCCGCCGGCTTGCTTCGCCCCCGCCGACTTGCTTCGCAATCCGAAGCAGTGGGGTACGTGGACAACTTTGATGCCTGTTATCTGCCCGATGGGCGCATCGTCTTTGCCTCGACCGCCTCATACACGGGCGTCCCCTGCTGGCACGGCAAAGAACGGGCGTGCAGTATCTACCTGATGGATGCCGACGGCGGTAACATGCGGCAGTTGTGTTTCGACCAGGACCTCGACCTTCACCCGTCTGTGCTGCCCACGGGCCAGGTAATCTTCAGCCGATGGGACTACACGGGGCCTATGCATATTTATCTGCGCCCTCTTATGGTGATGAATCCCGACGGCACCGGTCAGCGGGCGGTGTATGGAAGCAATTCCTATTGGCCGAATGCACTCTATTTTCCACGCGGTATTCCCGGAGCTCCAACTAAGGTTATAGCCGTTATCGCCGGGTATCACGGAGTGCCGCGGATGGGCGAGTTAGGCCTGCTGGATACAACTAAAGGATGGCAGCAGGCCGATGGTGTCAGCCAGCGAATTCCCGGCAGGGGCAAGCCTATCAAAACCGTCATCCGTGACAATCTGGTTGATAAGTCCTGGCCGAAGTTTCTTCATCCATACCCGCTCAGCGACCCCTCGACCGGGCTCGGGGCGGGCAAGTACTTTCTCGCAGCCTCCCAGCTTAACCGCAAGTCTCCGTGGGGAATCTATCTGGTGGACGTGTTCGACAACGTGCTGCCGATTTACGTGCTGCCAAAGTTCGACCTGTTTGAGCCCATCCCGTTAACCAAAACACCGCGCCCGCCTGTCATCCCCGACAGGGTGGACCTGAATCGGCAGGACGCTGTCGTCTATTTGCACGATGTTTATGCCGGACCCGGATTGGCCGGTGTGCCGCGGGGCACTGTGAAAAAATTGCGGGTTGCGGCCTATCACTTCGGCTACCCGGGAATGGCCGGACCGGATAAAATCGGCTGCGGCGGACCCTGGGAAGTGATGCGAATCATCGGAACTGTACCCATCCACGAAGACGGCTCGGCTATGTTCAGTGTTCCGGCCAATACACCGTTGTCCGTGCAGCCACTCGACGGGCAAGGCAAAGCGGTCCAACTTATGCGGAGCTGGTTCACTGCGATGCCGGGTGAGACCGTTTCTTGTATCGGTTGTCACGAGCAGCCGAAGCAAATCCCACTGACCAACAACAGATTGGCTGCCAATCGTCCACCGGCCCGCATTAAGCCGTGGTATGGTCCGCCGAGAGGTCTTGATTTTGAAAGGGACGTCCAGCCGGTACTTGATAAATATTGTGTCGCCTGCCACAACGGCCGAGGGCGTCCGGACGGGCAACAAATTGCCGACCTGCGGTCAGAACGATTCATCAAGGATTATCGCGGGCGAGAGCTTACGAAGCTGGGGGCAACTCGATTACACCCGGCGGTTCGCGAAGAGCTCGGCGGCACAGCGGTTCGCTACACACCCGCATACGAAGCGCTGGTACCGTATATCCGCAGGGTCAATATCGAGGACCACGTTGGTCTGCTCGTCCCCGGTGAATACCACGCCGATACGAGCGAACTGATACAGATGCTCAGTAAGGGACATCACAATGTCCAATTAGACAATGAAGCCTGGGAGCGGCTGATTACCTGGATTGACCTGAACGGTCCCTGTCACGGTACCTGGGGTGAGGTAAGCCCAATTCCCGAAGGCGCCGACCGGCGGCGACGCGAACTGAGCCGATTGTACGGCGGTCCTGAAGATGACCCAGAACACATTCCGGAAATTAACAGGCTGTCCACCGAGCCGACCCCTGCTACGGAAAATGGATGCCCCGCTACGTTTAAGGTTGTCGATGCTCTGCCGCAAGGCATCCTGTGGAGTATCGATGCTCGCCCTGGAAACTCGAGGCTCGGGCTTCCAGCCTCCAGTTTCTGCCGTAAGGCATCCGCAGCAAGGCGTCCCTTTCGGGACTGCGGAGATACCAGCTTCGTCAACGACAAACCAGTTTCATCCCGTCACGTCTTCGACGACGCCAAAGAAATCCGGCGCCGACAAAAGGCCGCTGTAGTCTTCGAGAAAACAATCGACCTGGGCGGCAGCGTAACGATGAAGCTGGTGCGGATTCCCGCAGGTAAGTTCGTTATGGGTGAGGTGAACGGCCAGGCCGACGAACGCCCACTTTCACTGGTCTCTATCAGTCAAGACTTTTGGATGGGAGTTTGCGAGGTTACTAATGAACAATACCACCGGTTCGACTCGGCCCACGATTCCGGATATTTTACGAAACGCTTCCAGGGCCCGGACGGCCCTGGCCTGTCACTTGCTGGACCAAAGCAGCCTGTGGTTCGCGTATCGTGGGAGCAGGCCCTTGCCTTTTGCCGTTGGCTTTCGGCAAAGAGCGGCTTGAAGTTCACGCTGCCAACCGAGGCCCAATGGGAGTACGCTTGCCGCGCAGACTCGCAGCGGCCTCTTTCATACGGTGACGTGGACACGGATTTCTCGCGATGGGCAAATGCTGCCGATAAGTCCCTAAGCGTTCGACCTGGCCCAACCGGGGGTTTGGAATCAAACATCACGGCCCACTTCGGTAAAGGCATCCTGGAGTCGGCCGTCTATGGAGGAAACGTCATTTGCGATATACGTTTTGACGATGGGACTGTAGCGACGGCAGACGTGGGCAGCTATCAGCCAAATCCCTGGGGTCTTTATGATATGCATGGCAACGCCTGCGAATGGACTATAACGACATATAAATCATATCCTTACAGCCCTGATGATGGTCGCGATTATCCAACCGAAGCAGGCAGGAAAGTGGTTCGTGGCGGCTCCTGGTGTGACCGCCCCAAACGATGCCGTTCCGCTTTTCGCCTCAGTTACTACGCCTGGCAACGGGTTCACAATGTTGGCTTCCGTGTCGTTTGCGAGATGGAAAAGCCAGAAACAAAAAGGTTAAGTGGTGAGCGGTTAATTGATAATGAGAAGCACGAAGCACGAAATCCGAAATCCGAAACAAATCCGAAATTCTAATGTTCAAATTTTCAAAACTGACAGCAACGCTGTCATTCTGAGCGAAA
>JBDRTM010000173.1:0-6023 GCA_043824065.1 Planctomycetota bacterium
TTTTCCGGTTATTTGGACAATTCCTGCGAATCCGTACCAGTGCGACAGGTCGATGTCGTTTGTGAAACTAATTCGCGTCAAAAAAGTAGCATTAACCCAAAATTCCACCTACACTCGAGATGAAATCCTTCAATGGAGTTATGCAATTCTCAACGCATCGCGAAAACGTTTACGGCTAGAACCGAATACCGGCGAGGCAAAGGAACTTTGGGCCGAATACAAACGGAAAGCCCGCTGTTTATGGAAGCAGCTAAGATGAACGCAAACAATATTTTGATATGGATTTCTGCAAAGGGTTCTGGCAGCTGGAGCCGTTTTCGAGCTGCAGTTGACGAACTATATTTGTCTGACGATTTTAACGGCGATGATGAAGATTTGGACGAGAGCGCCCCGGTCGGCGGTGGCCTGGAGCTTCACCATCGCCTGCGACTAAACTTGGAGAGATTGGGACATGCTGAGTTCTTCCGCAAAGACTTCCAAAATGGCTGGCGTGTCGTTCCGCCAACCCTGATCTGCCTGAGCAATAAATCAAAAGCTATTGGAACACTTTGTGGAGCACGCACGGACAAACTGCTGGCCCAAATCAAGAATATCGCCGCTGCTCTGCCTATAACGGTGACCGGTCAAGCGGGATGCCCAGACCGAATACAAATCATGGCCCAGGACCAAACCCAACTGCAGCAATTAGCAGATTCGACGGGATTATATTTTCAGCTGAATGCCGTCCGCATGCTTTTAGCAGCGATCCCGCCGGTTGATGACCCACAGCTCCGCGCTCAAACCGAAATGCCGTTTGGCACTGATTGGGAAGTTAGCCGCTTTTCGGCGAACCAGCTTCAATGGACATCGGCTTCCCCGGGTGAGGCAAGATCTGCTATTTTTGGCCTATTTCGGTTCTACGTGCATTTCCAGTATCATTATTATCTTCGTCTGCGTGGAAAGTCATACAGGATCCCTGTTCAGATTGGAAAATATATTGTTCTTAGAAAAAGACGCCGTCGTGTTGTTTCGTATGATGAAAATAGACAAATCCTTTCGATGCCGATATCATGTCGCCCTCCCCCTTTGATTGACAGGGCACTGACGCTATGCAGTGGTTTAATACCTGTCCTTGAATATGGCCGACTGACATTTAACAACATCACCAAAACAACCGCGCTCAAAAGTATAGCGCTGATGAGGCAATAACTGCGATGAGAAATCCGATTCAAATCTTTGACAACCTAAGGGACACATATCTCCGGTATCTGGATAGCCCGTTCGATCTCCGGTATCCTGATTTGGTTCAAGAGCGAAGGGACTTAATTGACCAAGATGGCCGCATATACCGGTATCCTTTGATCGAAGCGGTCCCAGCTTACCGGAGATGCACTGAGACCTTTAATCAAGTGGCTCATACACTTCTTGGTTTGTCTTGGGCAATCGATTTGATTAACGACCTGAATGATTTTGTTGGTTTCGGCCTGTTTCCAGCTGACCGCCGACCGTACACTCACCAGCGCGATTCTTTTGATGAATCAGTTCTTCAACAGCATGATGTTATTGTTACAACAGGTACGGGGTCTGGGAAGACGGAATGCTTTTTCCTTCCAATTGCTGCGGCCTTAATCAGGGAATCAGTAAATTGGCATGCACCAGGAAATCGTGAACAACATTGGGATTGGTGGCGGCATTACACAATGCAAGGACAGCGGCGACATTGGACTCCCCGTATCCGCCAACGTGCTCACGAGACACGCCCCGCTGCAATGCGCGCGTTAATTCTTTATCCTCTCAATGCTCTGGTCGAAGATCAACTGGGGCGTCTTAGAGATGGGTTCGATAATCCTGCGGTACAGTCATGGTTAGAAACTCATCGAAATGGGAATCAATTCTACTTCGGACGGTATACAGGCAGGACACCAATCTCCGGGATTCAGGCCTCAAGTCGTGTTGGGCAATTACGACATGAACTCCGCCACATTGATCGAGATGCTCAGCAAGTCGGGGGTACACCAGCGGAAAGGTTTTTCCAAAACCTAAACGGTAGCGAAATGTGGTCACGCTGGGACATGCAGGACAGCCCGCCTGATATCCTTGTGACGAACTACGTAATGCTCAATATAATGCTCATGCGTGCGGTTGAAGCACCTATCTTTACACAGACAAGGGCCTGGTTGGAGGCCGACAAATCTCACGTATTTCACCTTGTCGTTGATGAGCTCCATACATATCGCGGTACTGTCGGCACTGAAGTTGCGTATATTCTTAGGGCTCTATATGATCGTCTAGGCATAACGCCGGACTCTGACCAATTAAGAATTATTGCATCCAGCGCCTCCCTTGAAGATGACCCGTCTAGTTTAAATTATCTGCAAGGATTTTTCGGCCAGAGTCAAAACAGATTCCGCTTGATTAGTGGGGATATCGAACCGCCAGATTTGAACGCTGTTGCAGCCATATCCGGACACGCAACAGCACTTCGACAAATCCATCAATCTGCTGAAGCCGAAGGTGGAATGATTGAAGAATCAGCTGCTCGGGATTTCAACACAAACGTCGGAGGATCCGATTTTCCTCATGGCACGCTTACTCAACAAATCATTGCTTCTGCATTCGAACATATTCAAGCGCCGGACGCAGTTCGGGCGACCTGCACCTCACAAGAAAATCAAAACATACTGATACCACGTACACCGCAGGAAATTGCACAATCGCTCTTTCACCAACTGCCTGAAAACGAAGCTGCTGAAGCTGTTGAGGGATTACTTACCGGCCTGTCACAAGCAAGACATTCGTCAGGTGAGGCCCCTCTCGTTATGCGAGGGCACCTATTCTTCCGCAATTTACAGGGCATGTGGATTTGTACGGATCCACAATGTAGCATAGCCCCACACAGGCAAGACCAATGTCCGGCTGGGCAAATACATTATGTTCCCAGACTGACTTGTGATTGTGGTGCTCGTGTTCTTGAACTTCTTTATTGTGAATCCTGTGGAGAAATCTTTTTTGGTGGTTATAGACAACAGGGCCAAAATCCGGGTGAGTGGTTTTTGAGTCCAGAACATCCAAACCTCGAAGCATCAGCCGATGCTGCAAGCTTTGAACGTGATTACATGAGCTACGCCATCTACTGGCCAGCCTTGCTGGGCATGACGCCGGCCAGTGCTCAATGGACACTGGATGGTGTTCGTCGGAACTGGCGAGCTGCGCAATACACACCTGACGATGGACTGGTGCGTCTGGGGGGTAACAGTGGCTTTCTGTATTATGTACCTCCGATGCATGGGCAAAATCCGCCGAGTATGGCGAGTGCTTTAAATGAATATCCTTCTAAATGTCCACGCTGTGACTCGGATTGGTCTTGGCGATCGCTGGGCTCTCCGATAAGAACTCTTCGCACCGGTTTTCAAAAAATCAGTCAAGTCCTATGCGACTCCCTTCTGCGGCAAATACCTCATACAGCTGACGGCAACGATCGCAAACTCGTTGTTTTCTCAGATAGCCGACAGGACGCAGCCAAGCTATCAGCAGGAATGCGTGTTTCACATTTTCTAGATGCCGTTCGTCAAGCACTCACCATAAGCCTTTCCACCATTGGTCTTGGGGCAATTGCCTTTAATGGACGCGCTCAAGGACAGCAATTGACGGATGAAGAGAACCAGCTTGCAACTGAATTTGGTGTATTGCATCCCCATGACGCCAATGCAATTATGATGGCCGTAAATCCACATACTGCCAATCTGCCATCTCCTACCCATCCCCCATTGACAGCCCAACAAGCAGCTCAACAGATAATAACCAGGGCCAACGATGGACCGTTCCGTGTTTCAGAGCTTTTCCCTGAAGTCGCATCGAGGCTGCTATCTCAAGGTATGAATCCGGGCGGATACGGCCAGGAACAACTTTGGACAGATTGGGAGAATTTTACCGGCTCTTGGAGGGACCTCTACCACTGGAATCCCAATGGGATGATAAGTGAGAGAACACATAACCAACTGGAGCAGCCCCAGCGACAACATTTGAGGCGCATCCAGGAACGGTCAATCATTGAGCTAATTAATATCATTTTTGCATCTGGCCGTCGTAGCTTGGAGTCCTTGCTGATTGCTTATGCTACAACAGATAGGATTAGTTCCCCTGCTCCGAATCAAATGATACAGCAGGCCGCCGATGGGGTCATCCGTCTTCTTGGGCAAAGGCGTCGTATAGAAACCCACAGTTCGTTCATACAGGACACGCCTCCAGCGTATATTGCCGCATATTTACATGCAATTGCCCAACTCAATAACTTGCAGCCGGCAGACTTTACAAATGAAGTAATTAACCACCTCAGAATTACTGATTGTGTTGTATCAAGCGTTATTCGGTTGCAAGGCCTTTGTCTGATACTACCGGATGAATCCTTTTACGAATGCCCGGATTGCCGACGGATTCACCTACACCCGTCTGGTGGCATATGCACTGAATGCCTCGCTCCACTTGGCCATCCAATCCCTTTGGCCCATGCTCAGGTGTCGCCTGATTATTACACCTACCTTGCAACTCAAGCTGGACCGTTATTTCGTCTAAATTGCGAAGAACTAACCGGTCAAACAAGTACATTGGACGCTCGAAAACGGCAACGGCTTTTCCAAGATGTCTGCCTGCCTAATGAGGAAATTGCATTGACCGATATTTTGGATTTGCTAAGCGTAACGACTACCATGGAGGCCGGTGTAGATATCGGATCACTGCTGACCGTAATGATGGCAAACATGCCGCCGATGCGTTTTAATTACCAGCAGCGAGTTGGGCGTGCAGGCAGGCGTGGCACAGGGCTGTCAATAGCGTTGACTTTGTGCCGAGGCCGCAGCCATGATGATTATTATTTTCAAAGGCCTGTTCGTATTACGGCAGATCCTCCCCCTCAACCTTATGTCGACATGCGGCAGGATATAATTTTACGACGAGTTCTTGTTAAAGAAATATTGCGGCAAGCGTTCCTTGACCTCGATTTATTTGTTGGAGAAGGTGGAGACAATGTCCACGGTGAATTTGGTACTGCATCTGCGTGGAACCAGCCTCCAGCCCACCCCCCTCCCGGCGCACCACAAGGGGCAACTGTACGTCATCTTGTTTTTCAGTGGATTCAAAATAATCCGGCGTCAATCGCACACGCCTGCGATATGTTGCTTGCCTACACTGACCCAATCTTACAGGCACAGCGCCCGGCACTGATCGCATACATTCAAAACGATTTAATTGGAGAAATTGATAATGTCGTGAATGATCAGTCGTTGTCAGATCAATCTCTGAGCAAACGATTGGCTCTTCGAGGTATTTTGCCGATGTTCGGATTCCCAACTCGTGCTAGGTTGTTATATCACCGCCCACCAACCCGCCACCCATGGCCACCAGATAACACAGTTGATCGCGATCTCGATATTGCAATAAGCCAGTTTGCACCGTCGGCCGAAACAGTGAAGGACGGACTCGTACACACATCCGTTGGTGTGGTTGATTACCAACCTCAGGGGCATAGAGTCCCTCAAATGCCGGATCCACTCGGCCCTCCGATTCCAATCGGAGTATGTCGGCGTTGCCAAACGGTCGACAGTTCTGATCCACCGGCTAACAGCTGCCTTGTATGCGGGGCAACAACCAACGAGGATCCTGGCTACGGAACTACGAATTTATCTGAACCTAAAGGCTTTCGGACGTATTATGGAAGGAGTCGAGATTTCAACGGTGAATTTGAGTATACGCCGAGAGGTTCGCACCCACGAGTTGGCTTTAGGCCTATTACCATGACTCAGCATTCAAACTTTGAAGTCTGGTCCGGTTTAGATACAGTTTTCACAATTAACGACAACAATGGTCAACTTTTTGACTTTGAGAGACTCTCTCAGGGAGAGACCTGGGTAACTCGTGAGGCGCTTGAACGATCAGGAATAAACAATCCAGATTCTATTTTGACTGCTGGTGGTCAAGTTGATAGGAGGGCGTTATCTTCGATAAAAGTAACAAATGTATTAGTGATAGGAATACAAAATCCCTTACCA
>JBDRTM010000174.1:0-6289 GCA_043824065.1 Planctomycetota bacterium
AGCAAAAACAACAAAGAATGACTGAGCAGAACGATAAAAATCTCGACCGAAGGCAATTTTTAGCCCGTGCCGGCAAGGCCGGAATTTCTATCGCCGCTGCCGGTCTAATTTCTTATCAACTTTATGATAGATATGGCCCCACAACCGGTGTCGATGCCGAATCGCTCGTAACTTTGCCGGATTTCCGGGTACCGGACAAACTCGGCCAGACAATGAGCATTGTCAAGGGCACTGACAGAAAAGCAACAGTCAACAAAGCGATAGAATTGCTCGGCGGTATAGAAAGATTCGTCAAGCAAGGCGAAACAGTTGCGATAAAACCAAATGTCGCATTTGCCTCATCGCCGATGCTTGGAGCTACCGCCCATCCTGAACTCGTGGCCGAAGTGGTGCGGCTGTGCTACGAAGCCGGTGCAAAACAGGTCATCGTTACCGACAACCCAATCAATGACCCTGCAAGCTGTTTTACATTAAGCGGTATCGGCAAGGCCGCCAGCCAGGCCGGCGCCAAAGTCGTACTCCCAAAGGCCCATCTGTTTAGACACACTACTCTCGAAGGTGGTAAGCTTATCAGAAATTGGCCCGTATTTTTTGGACCATTTGAAAATGTCGATAAACTGATTGGCATCTCGCCGGTAAAGGACCACGCCAGGGCCGGCGCTTCGATGAGTATGAAGAACTGGTACGGCCTGCTGGGCGGCAGACGGAATGTCTTCCATCAGGATATTAACACCATTATTGCTGAGCTGTCTATGATGGTAAAGCCAACGTTGGTGATACTGGACGGCACTGAAGTTATGATAACGAACGGCCCAACCGGAGGCTCCGTCTCGGACTTGAGACGTGCAAATACTCTTATCGCAAGCTGCGATATGGTAGCGGCTGATTCCTACGGGTGTAGCCTGCTGGACTTAAAGGTCTCAGACTTGCCTTATCTTTCAAAAGCCGAAAAAGCCGGCGCAGGAACCACTGATTATGAGTCACTCAAGCCGAATTGAGTACAGTGTAAAACCTGTCTTTGGTACAAAACTTTTGCAAAATTGAGGTTAGGCATACTTTGAAAAGAAAAAATTGTTTTTTGATTTTTTCTTTTCAAACAGTAAGTTCTTGTCTAATAAGAAGTCGGTTAATTATTTAAGAAAATCTAAAAAGCTAATTTTCTTAAATAATATATGCCTAACCTCAATTTTGCAAAACTTTAGTTTGTACCAAAGGACGGTTTTTGTATAAAAATTTCAAACGATATAATACGATGAAGATGAATATACGATTAAGTAAAGTCTAAGGAGAAGTTATGAGTATCTCACGTTTAATCGCAAACATTTCAATTACAACCATATTAACCATGGCCTCCTTTGTACCGGCCTTTGCCCAGGAAACAGTTGTCGTTCGGCCAAAGGAAATTGACGACATCCTGCTAAACCCCGGAATCGGATTTATGACCTTCCAGAGATTCAACGGCGATGAGTTAAATGTAGCTAAAGGTTGGACCGAGGGCAAGCCTATCGTTTATCAGGAATTTGACGGCAATTTGGAAAACAAAGACCATCCGATGACGACAATAGCGTATTTCCGGGTTTATTGGAAGTTCATCGAACCGCAAATGCACAAATATCGATGGGACCTGATAGATAAAGCCCTCGAAACAGCCCGCCAGCGGGGCCAGACCCTGATGCTGCGCATAGCACCATACGGAACAGGCACTGAAAATGATGTCCCGGATTGGTATCGTGAAATGGTCGGCAAGAGGAAAGATTTGCCGGTGAAGAAGTGGCAGGTTGACCCTGAAGACCCACGGTACGTCAAGTATTTCACAAATATGATAAGAACTCTCGGCAGACGTTATGACGGACACCCGGACCTCGAAAGCGTGGACGTTGCGATTGTCGGGGCCTGGGGTGAAGGTGCCGGCTCCGCTCTATTGACACACAAAACAAGGCAGGCACTGGTCGATGCCTATATCGACTCCTTTAAGAAAACACATCTTGTTATGCTCCTCACCGATGAGAAGACAAACAGCTACGCGCTTTCAAGGGCCGATGTCGGCTGGAGGGTCGATTGTCTCGGAGACATGGGAGGCTTCAGTCCCACCTGGTCGCACATGAACGATTATTATCCGCAGGCAATCATCAACTTTGGTGTGTGGGAGGCCTGGAAAAAAGCTCCGGTAACGCTTGAGGTATGCTGGGTGATGCGGCACTGGAAAGATATGGGCTGGGACGTTGACCACATTATCGATGAGTCGCTCAAGTGGCACATTTCTTCTTTTAACGCCAAATCCTCGCCGGTGCCGAACGAATGGCGGCCTTCGGTCAACAGGTGGCTCAACAAAATGGGATACAGATTTGTGCTTCGCAAGTTTACGTATCCGGCGACCATAAATCCAAACACTAAACTGTCTTTCACTTCATGGTGGGAGAACAAGGGTGTTGCACCATGTTATAAAAAGTTCCCTATTGCTCTTCGTCTCAAAAACGATGAGAAAACTGAAATATTAGTCACCAATGCCGATATTAGAACCTGGCTGCCGGGCGACAATCTTTATGACGACACAGTTTTGGTTCCCTCTAATATGTCTCGGGGAGAATATGACCTGCAAATCGGCATTCTCGACCCGCTGTCTAATAAGCCCAAGGTTAAACTTGCCATATCCGGAAAACAGCCGGATGGCTGGTACTATCTTGGAAAAATAAAGATTCGAAATTAGGTGCCCAAGCTTCAAAGATATATTATTACTCAAACCGACGGTTTTTCAATAGGACACCGCCGTAATTGCCTATGTAATAGTAACATAGCAGAATTTGTCATTCCCGCGAAAGCGGGAATCCACTTAGCCCCGATGTTAATGGATCCCTGCTGTCGCAGGGATGACGCGACAAAGCGGTCAGTTTGAGTTATTAGGTCAATTTTTCTGACAATGTTTTATCATGAGCAATATCAACCCCGATTCTCAGGCCTTTCTCAGGTACAGTAAATCGGAGACTTTCAAAGCCCTGAAAGCGTGATTATGAAAATTGTAACGGTAAGACGTATAAGCCAGGCCTTCTTTTTCTCGATGTTCGTTTGGTTCTGCGTAGTCAGCACCGTAGGCGAAAAATTCTGGCAGTTGCGGGCCTGGCCGGTTAATTGGTTTTTACAGCTCGACCCATTAGTGGCAATTGCCACAGCGTTGACTACACACACGCTCTACTGGCCGCTCTTGTGGGCGCTGGCTACGATTGTACTGACAATAGTATTCGGGCGGTTCTTCTGTGGCTGGGTCTGCCCTTTCGGCGCCCTGCACCAGTTCGTTGGCTATCTCGGCAACCGTAGAAAAAAAACAGCACAAAAAATCCGGCTAAACAAGTACCGAAAGGCCCAGTGCATAAAATACTTCATTCTCATATTCTTTTTGTTTATGGCTGCCTTCCCATCACTCGCCGTTACTTTACAGACTGGTTTGCTCGACCCTATACCGCTGGTAACCCGTTCTTTTAACCTGCTATTACTGCCAATTATCGACAGGAGCGTTAATTTTGTTTCGGTAACAGCCCGCTTTTACGAAGGGGCCTGGCTGATACTCGCGATATTCCTGACAGCAACTTTACTTAACCTGGTTGTCCCCCGATTCTACTGCAGATTTATCTGTCCGCTCGGCGCATTGTTCGCCATCATCAGCAGGTTTGCAATCTGGCGTATCGGCAAGAAGCAAACCGAATGTTCCAATTGCTTACTGTGCGATAAGGCCTGCGAAGGCGCCTGCGAGCCGAGCGGCAAAATAAGAATAAGCGAATGTGTCCTTTGCTTTAACTGCCGGGACGATTGTAAGGACGAGCTGCTCGCTTACCAGACCAGACCGTCACTGGCAGGCGAAATCACAGACCCGGACATCTCTCGCAGGGGCTTCGTGCTTTCGTTGGCCAGTGGTATCTTTGCAGTACCGGCAGTTCGGCTAAGCAATAAATTAGGCAGCAACTGGCACCACAAACTTATCCGGCCGCCCGGTGCACTACCGGAAGCCGAATTCTTAAAAAGATGTATCAAGTGCGGACAATGTATGCGGGCCTGCCCTACGAATGTCATCCAGCCCGGCGGTATCCAGCCGGGCCTGGAAAATCTCTGGACGCCCGTACTGAACAACCGAATCGGTTCGAGCGGCTGCCAGTTGAGCTGTGTAGCTTGTGGCCAGATGTGTCCGACCTCGGCTATCAGGCCGATTACACTCGCCGAGAAACACGGACTCGGTGATTTTGCTCAGGCCGGACCAATCAAAATAGGGACCGCCTTTTTTGACCGCAACAGATGTCTTCCCTGGGCGATGGACAAACCCTGTATAGTCTGCGAAGAAAATTGTCCCGTCAGTCCCAAGGCCATTTATACCCAGGAATGTTTCAATACAGTACGAGACGGTATTTTGACAGTTAAAAAAGTTACTGATAATATCATAGAGGTTGAGCAAGCCATTGTGTCGGACAAATTTGCCAGCGGCGATTATCACTGTACCGTTGAAAGTGATGAACGCAGGAAAATCACAGCAAATACGGAAAATTCTCTGGAAATTTCTCCTGATGGCCAATTCGTAAAAATACTTGTCCCAGGCGGTAAAATTGAGGTCCAGGTCCGCTTGCAACAGCCTTTTGTTGATATAGAAAAATGTACCGGCTGTGGAGTATGCGAACACGAATGCCCCGTAAGCGGTAAAAAAGCCATAAGGGTCTCCGCAGAAGGTGAAACAAGAAGCACTGATAGAAAATTATTACTCAAACGCTGAGTTTTCGGAGGTTCATGCGATGAACGAAAAACAAAATACAATCGACAGAAGGAATTTCTTAAAGACAGTAGGCGCAGCCGGATTAAGCTCTGTTTTGGCTTCTACTGGAGCAATAGCCGGCCCAAACCAGTCGAATGCCGAAGACAAACCCAAATACCCACAGGTCCCGAAACGCAAATTAGGCAAGACAGGTATTGAAGTTCCGTCTCTGTCCTTAGGGGCAAACAGACTCATCGACAGCCAAATCCTCTTAAGAGCTGCTCTTCGTTGGGGAGTTAACTATTGGGATACCGCTCCCAGCTATACCGGGGGAAACTGTGAGCTTACCATAGGTAAATTCATCTCGAAGAATCCGGATGTCCGAAAGAAACTGTTCATTGTCAGCAAGGCAACTGGCGCAAGAACAGTAGCGGATGTAGAGGAGCGTCTCCAAACCTCTCTTAAGAGAATGAATACCGGGTACATCGATTTGTACTATGGTGTGCATGGACTGTCCAGCCCTTCCCGGCTGACAAACGAAATGAAGGAGTGGGTCAGGAGCGCAAAGAAGCGCGGACTTATACGTTTTTTCGGTTTCAGTACCCACAAGAATATCGACCAAAACCTCGTCGCTGCGGCCAGGCTCGGCTGGATCGATGCCATAATGACAGCTTACAATTTCCGATTGATGCAGGATTCTAAAATACAGGCTGCTATTGAAACCTGTCATAAAGCGGGTGTCGGCCTTATAGCAATGAAGACTGTGGCGCTTGACGTGCAGCAGCGGGGAAGAATTGAGAAAGGCGAGAAAATTGAAACCGAAGACGATAAAAAACTGCTCAGTCATTTTCTGGAGCAGGGTCTTGCCGTAGAGCATGCAAAGATAAAGTTTGTACTGGAAGACAAAAGGTTCAGCTCAGCTTGTGTAGGGATGAATAATGTTACTAATTTAAAATCAAACGTTGAGGCAGCGCTCGATAAAACTAAGCTCACCCAGGCCGACAGAGAGGCTCTCGCCGAATATGCCCAAGCAACCTGCAGCAGTTACTGTACCGCCTGTGCCCACATTTGTAACTCGGCTTTGCCGCATGCGCCTTACGTCAGTAATATTATGCGGTACTTAATGTACCATAACAGCTACGGCGAGCAGGCCGAAGCGAGAAGACTTTTCGCCCAGATTCCCACCGGCGTAAGAAACAAACTGCTCGATATGGATTACACCCTCGCCGAAGCCCGCTGTCCCCAGCGTTTGCCGATACGTGAGCTAATCACCGAAGCCGTCAGTGTATTGACCTGATTGGCGTCGTCTTAGCCCGGATTTCCTAGATAATACCAATTCTATTTATTGATTGCCGATTACCTGATCTTGTCATTCCTGCGAAAGCAGGAATCCAGGCCTTCCCAGTAGGGTGGGGCTTGCCCCACCATTGTTTAATCTGTGCCTTCTGTGGCAAAAATAAGCACAGAAAGCTTGTTGACAAACAGACTCAAGTTTGTTTATATCGCTTGTGGATGGTTATAGACGAAGAAGCCAGAGACAAAACCACCAGCGCCAACCAT
>JBDRTM010000175.1:0-4656 GCA_043824065.1 Planctomycetota bacterium
ACCGGAGGCGGGCCGCCGCGTATGGCGCAAATATTGCCGGTTTTTACAGCAAGGTACAGGGTGTCGAAATGCTTGTCCAGGCGCTGCGGAGTATTGGGGACGCTCCCTAAGGTTCCACACACGGAGGTACACAATGGCAGACGGCGGTTTTGTAGTGAAATTTGATGATTCGGATGAAAAAAGATGTTATGCAATCTCGTTTGATTATGACGAATGGTTTTACAAAATGAATAATGAAGAGCCCCGCGCTATCCCGCAGGGTACAAAGAAAATAACGGTAAAAATTGAATAAATATTTCTATAAAAGAATTTTTGTCGGTACCGCGCTTTTGGCAGGTGTAGCTCTGCTTGTTATTTCAAGCGGGGCGTCCTCCTCCTTCGCCGAAGCATCCCCGGCCGCGAACGCCGCGGCGGGCATGCCGGAAGCCCGCTACCGGGCCGAAGTAGAGAATATACGCGCGGGAGAGTATTTTTCCACCGTTAAGAAGGCGCTGAGCGAGGCGAAGAGTTCCATATAGAATACTAACAAGACGTTCTACGTATCATGATATTATCATTGGAATACTAACAAGACGTTCTACGTATCATGATATTATCATTGAAGATACAAAACAAATGCGGAATTTTTTTGTAAGTCTATGAGAAATAGTTACTTACATAGAACGTTGGCTTCATAAAATTAAAAGTAGTTGACTTTTCTTTGTAGTCATGGTAAGCTTACAGTGACGATGAATGTGAAAACATTAGGGGAACGGATTCGGGAATTGAGGACCCAAAAAGACCTCTCACTTCGCGAATTCGCCAAAAAATTAGGTGGGCTTTCAGCAGCTTTTCTATCTGACATTGAACTTGGAAGGCGGCACCCTTCAAATAAAGTGCTTGCTGATATAGCTAAGGTGCTCGATATCGCACTTGATGAATTGCGTAAATTTGATACGCGCGCGCCGGTTGAGGATCTCAAACGCCTTGCTTCATCTAACCCCGCATACGGATTCGCATTCCGAAAATTGATAGATAAGAGAATTAGTCCCGAAGAATTAATAAAACTTGCTAATAAAACAGCTAAAAAAGAAGAAAAGAAATGAGAAGTCTACATGCTAAGTCAGGACCATTTACCGAAAGGCCGTATTACGAATTGAGTGATATTGAGAATATTTGTAGTGATGAATTACAGAAGGTCGATTTATATCCAACCGAGCCAACACCAATTCGAATTGAACGATTTATTGAAAAAAGATTTGGAATTTCTCCTGTATATGAAGATTTACCAGAAGGTATCTTAGGGTGTATAAGATTTTGCTCTAAGGGCGTAGAGGAAATAAAGATCTCCAAGTCTCTTATTGAAGAAGGCGATAAAGTTTCCGAGCGTAGAATTAGCACAAGCTTAGCCCACGAAGCTGGTCACGGTCTTTTACATACTCATCTTTTTGCGCTTGGACTGCCATCCAGATCTCTTTTTGAGAATGAAATCGTAAATACACCTGCAATCCTTTGTAGACAAGGGTCTATTGCTGGCATAGGAGGAAAAAGTAACTATGATGGGCGTTGGTGGGAATTTCAAGCAAATAGAGCAATTGGCGCGCTTTTGCTGCCGAGGTCTTTAGTACAGAAGCGCATTGAGGAGTTTCTTGTTCCATGTGGTTCAATGGGTATAAGAAGTATAGAAGAAAAAAATCGGGAGGTAGCGATTAAGGCAATAGCAGACAGCTTCAATGTTAATCCTGTTGTTGCGCGTATTCGTATTGCTGAGATCTATTTCAGAGATAATAAAAACCAGTTGACGTTCTAAAAATTTTTTGCTATACTGTAAGCAATGTAAGCTTACATACGGGTAAAGAGGTTATGGGGAGGAGGTGGTAGATATTCTATGGTAAGCAACGGGGTAAATTTATAGATTAAGTTTTACTGCGTTAAGTAAAGTTCTATCAAAGGAACAGGAGGAAAAAATGAGTCACGAAAATAATGAACACAGCGGCAAGAAGTATTTTGTTAACATCGAAGGGACGGAATACCCATGGGATAAAGAGACGATCACGGTAGCAGAAATCCGAGCATTAGGCAATTTGCCACAGAATCTTCCGGTGGTTGAGGAATTCCCGGACGGTACCGAGCGGACCCTTGCAGAAGGTGAGGCTGTGCAGTTAAAGCCTGGTCATCGGTTTGGTCGTGCCCCGAAATTCAAAAGGGGATAACTATGGAAGAGAGAATAGCAGCGGAAATCAAGCTTTTGAAGACAAGGTATCCTAACGTACAACACGGTCAAGGTCACGCTTGGGTTATGATCCCTGATTTTGTTTTACCGGATGGCTATAACCGGAAAACGACGAGGCTGCTTTTTCTGATTCTGCCTTCTTATCCGCATGCTGCTCCAGATAATTTCTATGTGGATGCAGGTTTAAAGTTTGGTAACGGCAAGCCATTGACTAGCTATAGTGAAGGATCCCAGGTTCCAATTGAAGGAACCTGGGGTTGTTTTTCTTGGCATCCGGAGATATGGCAACCTGCGGCAGAGATCGAGAAAGGTGATAATCTGCTTACCTTTATGAAGGCAGTTAACCTTAGGTTGCGGGAGATGAATTAATGCACATTAGTCTGACATTTATAGCGCAGCACTATAACCTTGTGCGTGCGTATCTATTTAAAGGTAAACATGAGCAAGGGTGTTTCCTCTTCGTCGATAGTTCTAACGACGGTTCTTCAATTACATTGAGAATAAAGGAAATTCACTTCATAGGATCTGATGGCTGGAATTTCCAAAGTGGATATCACCTTGAGCTTAACGAAGAAGAAAAAGTGCGAGTAATGCAGAAAGCTAGGGAATTGAATTGTCATCTGATCGAATGTCATTCCCATCGCTTTGGCGGTATAGCGTCTTTCTCTCCTAGTGATATAAAGGGGTTAGGAGAATTTGTTCAATACATCTGGTGGAAGTTACCCAATAAGATATACGGTGCAGTTGTTTTTACCAAGAACGACTTGCAAGGACAGATATGGTTGCCCAAAGACGAGGCACCTAAGAGGATAGCCGAAATAACAGTGGTGGATAAGAACCATAATATATGGGTTGTTAACAAAGAAATTTCAAGAAGGCCGTTCTACGATATTCTAAAGAGGTGGAGACATGAGTGATGTTCAAGAGAGATTCTCAAGACAAGCTCTCGCTTTCGGTAGCGAAGGTCAAAAGATAATTATGAAAACAAGGGTAGGTATTGTCGGATTGGGAGGCATAGGTTCTTGTGTCGCACAGATGCTTGGGCATTTAGGAACTATGGAATTTATGCTTGTCGATGATGATTATGTCGAAGAATCTAACCTGAACAGACTTGCTGGTGCTACCAGAGAAGACGCGTTAAATAAAAGCAAGAAGACTGAAGTTGTGCGTAGAGTAATTAAGTCGTTAAGCCCGGAGGCCAATATAACTGCATTGGGTAATCTTCGTTCTTCTGACGCAATAGATGGTCTGACAACATTTCCAGAAGTCATTTTTGGGTGTGTGGATAATGATGGCACACGTATGATACTTACAGATCTTGCAGCGGCCTATAGGAAAACGTTGATTGATTGCGCAAGTGAGATAAAACTTGATGATAACAAGGTAATTGAGTTCGGCGGGAGAGTGGTTATCGCAAGGCCAGGCGATTTCTGTCTATGGTGCGCGAATCAAATTGATTCTAGGGTGGCACAACAGGAGCTCGAGACTGACAGAGAAAAAGCTTTTCGAAAAAATCATGGCTATGGGCTAGGAGCAGAAGGAGCAGCACCAGCTGTCATGTCCCTCAATTCAATTATTGCTGGGTTAGCGATAACGGAATTCATTATGTCGTTAACTAAGATGAGGGAGCCTGAGCGAATGTTAACCTACAAGGGAATGCGAGGAATTGTTATTGCAAGTAAAGATGTCAAAAGGCAAAGTTGTTTAGTGTGTGATTCTCTGGTCGGTAAAGGAGATAAGGCAGATTTAGGAAGGTATCTAAGATCCAATTTGCCAGTAGATTTACCTGGATTTTAGATGTCCATGCGCCTTCATACGCCTACGAGGGAACCACCGTTATTACTTTTGGTACCGTTGTCATGATCGCCAACACCCGTCAGTAAAAGAGATGTTTTTGTGACAAGCCAGCGACGTGGTGGTATAATTTATTGCATAAGGGAAACTAAGGACGAAGACGTTGATGCTTATAACTGGCGCGGGAGCCTCGCATGATGTTGCCAATCCATTGCAAGTAAGGGGAAATGGCTTATTTTATAGGGGGAGGATTATTTGGACGGTGGGGACGGTAAAGGATAAATAAGATTATGCAATTCGAAAAAGAAGACGTTCTTAATTACTGCTTGATAGATTTATCGGATGACGACGGTCAGACAACACTATCAAATGGGAAATTTTTTGTATATAATCCCGAATCCATTGATCCCGGATACCAGCATAATATTGTCTTTGTTCATGGGTATAATACGGACTTTTTTTACGCGATGAAAACAACCAGTAGCTATTATGATTTATTGAGCCCATTTACAAAAGGAAAAGCTAATTTTATCGGAATTTACTGGCCGGGGGATACGAGCATTGACTTTTCAAAGGCAGTTAGTGAATACTAACAAGACGTTCTACGTATCATGATATTATCATTGAAGATACAAAACAAATGCGGAATT
>JBDRTM010000176.1:0-12005 GCA_043824065.1 Planctomycetota bacterium
AGATGCAGGAAGCTGCAAAGCTCCGAGAGATTTCTTTTTATTATAAGTTTATTGAAAAATATTCTTGCAGATACGAGAAGACTAAAGTATACTAGTGCGCTTAATTTCGGGTTCATAATGTCGGGCTTCTGCATGACGGCCGATCGGAGGAGAAGTCAAACGAAAATGAATCTATAAAGCACAGTATTATAAGTAGCTGCATATTGCAGTGTTCCAAGTTTTTTCGGAGGAGTAGTATGTCCAAAAAATATTTTTTATGTTTTCTGTTTTGCTGATGGTCGGTTTTTCCGTCGGCAAAGCCGGATACCTTAGCCGGCCTGTTTTTTTAAGAAATTTCTTTTAGAAACAGCAAATTTCACTCGGAGGAACAATTATGTTAGAGACAAAGTTTTTAAAACACATACTCTGTCTGGTGGTGCTGCTTAGTATTTCGGTCATTATCGCTGATGCGACTGAAGGTGAAGGTGTAATGACGGAAGAGGACACACCGGTATCTATCACGTTGCTTGGTAGTGACCCGGATGGTGACCCGCTGACCTACACTGTTGTAACCGGGCCTTCTCATGGGCGCCTGAGCGGGAAAGCACCAAAGCTGACCTATACGCCCCAGCCGAATTTCAACGGGAAAGACAGCTTTACCTTCAATGTCAACGACGGGACGGTGGACGGCGTTCCTGTAACCGTGTTAATCATGGTAAAGGCGGTCAATGACCCGCCAACAGCTAATGATGGCAGTGTAACGACGCAGGAAGACACGTTAGTGTCGATTACTTTAGCCGGCTGTGACCCTGACGGGGATGCGCTGAGCTACAGCGTGGTAAAAGATCCATCCCACGGGAGCCTGAGCGGGACGGGGCCAAATCTGACCTATACTCCAAATGCGAATTTCAACGGGTCAGACAGCTTTCTCTTCAAGGTCAACGACGGGACGGTGGACAGCGCTGCTGCAACCGTGTCGATACAGTTGAAGCCGGTCAACGACCCGCCGACAGCCAGTTACGTCGGTGCAACGGTACAGAACAACCCGCCGGCAGCCAAGGACAACAGTGTGACGACGGAGGAAGACACGCCGGTATCGATTACCTTAGAGGGCAGTGACCCCGACGAAGATGAGCTGAGCTACACTGTAGTAGAAAGTCCGTCCCATGGAAGTCTGAGCGGGACAGCGCCAAACATGAGCTATACGCCAAATCCTAATTTTAACGGGTCAGACAGTTTTACTTTCAAGGTCAGCGATGAGACGGCGGAGAGCGATGCTGCAATTGTGTCAATTACAGTAAGGTCGGCCAACGACACGCCGAGCGCCAAAGATGACAGTGCGAGGACACAGGAGGACGCGCCGATAGAAGCGATTGATGTGTTAGCAAACGACACTGACGTGGATAACGAGAAGCTCACGACGTCTGCTGTTACTCAGGGCAGGAACGGTTCGGTTACCATCAACGCTGATAACACGCTGAGCTATAGTCCGAAGGCAAACTTTTGCGGCACCGATTCTTTCACCTATACTGTCAGTGACGGCAAAGGCGGAACTGATACGGCTACGGTGAATGTTAAGGTCAAGGCGGTCAATGATGCGCCGACGGCCAATGACGACAGTGTGTGGACGCATGAGGACATGCCGATAGTAGAGATTGATGTGTTAGCGAACGATACCGATATTGAGGATGACCCGCTTAAAATAAGCGCTGTTACCCAGGGCAAGAACGGCTCTGTCAGCATTGATACTGATAACACGTTGCGCTATGCCCCCAAGGCGAACTTTTTCGGCAGCGATTCTTTCACCTATACTGTCTATGACGGCAAAGACGGAACCGATACGGCCACGGTGAATGTTAAGGTCAAGGCGGTCAATGATGCGCCGAGTTTAACTTCAACACCTCTAACCACAGCTACAGTGGACGCGTTATATACTTATGATGTTGATGCCGCGGACCCGGATGCAGGAGATACGCTTACTTACTCCTTAACCATCAAGCCGGCAGGTATGACCATAGATACAGCTACCGGCTTGATAGAGTGGACACCGGCGAGTGCCCAGGCGGGGGCCAATGATGTGGCCGTCAAGGTCGTAGATAACGGCAGTGTTCCAGCTTCTCAGACCCAATCATTTACCATCACAGCTTCTCTGCCAAGCACGCCGGCGACAACCGTCTTGAGCACAACAGATGACTTCAATCCCAAAAAATGCAAAACAATATTATCAGCAGCCTGCAAAGGCGGCATCATCCAGGCCAGTGACGACAACAGGGGGGAAACTGAATCCGGCTTATACACATCCTATGATTTTTCAGATGTATCTATTCCCGCAGGTGTTGAAATAGCATCGGTCGTTGTTTATGTGGAACACTTCGAGCAAGAACAATTTCCCGTGGGAAAATTACAATGGGCCGCCGGCACAGGCTGGCCGAGTAATCCGGTGGTTTGGGCCTCAATAAATGCTCCTGTGTACGAAGGAGAACCAAATGAGGCGACAGACTTATGGGACGTAACAAGTCTGGTGGACACGCCCGAAAAGGTCAATTCCCTTCAACTGCAAGTCAGAAACAATGACGACGTTACCAAGAGAAAAACATTGGTAGATTGCATCTATGCCGTAGTTGAATGGAACTAAATGCGGCATTGTAAGAAAATTGAAAATTGCATTTGGCATTTAGCCAAATATCAAGTATAATGTATGTAGAGCGAGCATAAGTGAGGGGAAATCAAGCAGGGGGCCTTAAAGAGTCCGATATGTTTTTTCGCTTATGCTGGTTGTTTGTGAGAGTCATTATAGTGGATGGAGCCCGAACGGGTTTGAGCGATTGCCCGTTTAGTTGCTAACATAATACTACTCCTTTCTTCTATTTGGGGGGCTGGTCACCACACGGTCAGCTCCCAATTTTTTTACCAGCCATACATATCCATTCTGCAAACAAACCGAACATCTCAATAATTTCCTTCTATACTCCACTCCTTCCGTCGTGTCACTTTTAGATTATCCCTGCTATCCTAAAAAACCACTTGAATAGTTGAGCTAAAAAACGCGATTCCTTTTACCCTTCGGCTAATTCAGGGCAGGCTTTTTTGGCTCAGGACAGGCTTAGCGTAAAAAAACCGAGCTAATTTTCGGTCTAACGGCTGTGAAGTCCTAAAACTATTTTGTTTTTGGTCAGGCAGGGGACACTCCAATAAAAATTCATCCATCCGGCGGTATTGATGCTAAAAACTCTTGACTTTTGTGGGCAAATAAGATAAAATTATTTTTGTAATAAGTAGTTCCGGGGGGTGGTCAAAATCGGAATGGGGGGTTCTCAAATTTCCCCAATTGAGCACCCAAGTTAAGTAGTTAAATGGTGAGTAGTGAGTAGAGTAGTCGACTCACAAATTAACCACTCACCGATTAACTAATATCTGTTGCGGAAAACAAAAATCGACGATGTCACCCCTGCGAAAGCAGGGGTCCAGAGCGAAAAAGCTGGATTCCCGCTTTCGCGGGAATGACAAATACTGCTTGGGCAACAAGAACTAGTTAAATGGTGAGTGGTGAGTAGTGAAGTAGAGTAGTCGACTCACCAATTAACCACTCACCAATTAACTAATTAAGGGAGGATAATGATGAAGTTGAAGTTGTTAATATCAGTATTTTTCTGTGCATCGGCTGTTCTGGTTCTTCCGTCTGCAGCAACAGCCACCCCTGTTGGAACTGTGGATATAGCATTTACCGGTCATGGAGCCAGTGACCTAATTGAGGCCTGGGTTGCCGGCCAGGAAAATGCTTTAGGATACGCGGGAGTTTATATGCTCGAGAAGAGCTACGGCACGAATGAAGGCAAAACGTGGTCCGACGGGCCGATTGGCGTTTTCTGCATTGAATGGTCGGAAATAGTCTCAAGCAACACATTGAGGTACGATGTGATTATGCCGGAAGACGGACCTGTGCCAACGACACTTTTAGAAGGTACAATGGGACTGACCAAGGCCAAATATCTCCAGGAGCTATGGGGCAGGTACTTCGATCCATCCTGGGTGGGGAGCGGCCCATTTACCTACCAGCAAAATACCAAGGCCGAGGCTTTTGGGGTGGCCGTATGGGAGATAGTTCACGAGGATTTTCCAGGATCTCCTTTGGCTTGGGATGTTACGGTCGATGGCTTACCGGGTGATCGTGGTTTCCGTGCCGCGTATCTCGATACAAGTTTGGCCAATTATATGCTGCACTCTCTGGATGGTACCGGTCCAAGGGCGGACCTGCGAGTTTTCAGTCACAACGGACAACAGGACTATCTTGTGGAAGTACCGGAACCAACAACAATAGCTCTGCTTGGCTTCGGAGGTGTGCTAAGCTTAGTGCGTAAGAAAAGGAAAAGGACCCCTACGTAAACGAATATGCAAGAGGGCTGAGCCGGTCTTCTCAACGGCCACGCCCCTGGCTTTTACGACCCGGTAAGAAATTTTTGGAGGGTAAAAAAAGATTTTTGTCAACTTATCAACAAGACTAACCAAGAACAAAAAGCCGACGGCAGTGATCGGCAGAAAGGGGGAAGACTCATAAAATAAAATCGCTACTGAACAAACGGAATAACTCGAAGCCAACGGATTGATAAAATCCCGATAAAATCGGGACTGCGAGTAGTCCGCAGCACAAAGATAAAACGGTCGGAAATTTAAGAACATAAAATATCGGAGGGGACAAAAAATGAAAAGGTTAGTAATAATGATTCTCGCATTGGTGATTTTTGCCGGCACGCCAGCGTTGGCGACACCGACAATCGAGTTCAGTCCTGATTCAAGCACCGCCGGAAGCTGGCAATACGACGGGGCCAGCATACTTAGCTTTAACCAGAATATCGCTGTTGATAAAGGAATGGGCAGTAATTACGATGCCCTGACCGGCTCATTGGTGCATATTCCCACACTCCTCGTAGGCGCAGGTGCAGGTGGTACGTACGAAGTGAAACCAATCGGCAGCCCAACCATCTCGATTACGAGCGCAGATAATAGCGCGGTTTACTTACTGGGCACTCTGGCCGGCGGCGACCTGGTCCCGGTGGGGACGATAGCAGGAGGCTACACGAATTTTAAGGCGGATATTAGTAACCTGCTTGTAACGGACGCCGGCAAGGCGCTTGGTTCTGCCGCGTTGAATATGATCCTTTACACGCAAACGCCCGGACTTGATTTTGAACTGTCATTACAGGGGGGCAGTGGAACTAACTATCGCAGCTTTGCCCAGATGTTGGCCGGCGGATATGTGGGCGGCAATGGCTTCAGCGGCGCCATGTCGATTCCTGAGCCGACTACGATAGCTCTGCTGGGTCTTGGTTCTTTGACTTTATTAAGGAAAAGAAAACGCAAGGCGTAAGACAGTCCCGCCTTTTACAACTGCTGGGGCTGTGAGTACTAAGCTTGCAGCCCTTCTTTACCATACGTCGAGGGCTGTGCCCTGAAAAAACTTTCGCCGTGGGCCTATAAAAAGGCCCGCTGCTTCACGCAAAACGCCTTGATACGTTTTTTAAACGGCATCATTTCAATTTTTTACTGGTGCTGAAACACCTTTTGTGGTACACTAACTTTAGTATCTGGACGGGAGGTGTGACTTGAGAATATTGGGACTTATATGGAAACATTTGTGTAGGTTTTGGGGGCCATGTGAAAATCCACTGACCGGCGTTGACTCCCATAAATGGGAAAGCAAAGTCGAGATTTTTAAAAGCTTATCGAGCGAGCGTTTCAATTCCTGAGGTAAAAGACAGGGGTTACATGTCCCAGTCTTTGGAGTCTTTTACGAATTTGTTTTGCAGGATGACGCCTATTAATGTCGGTGCCGTCAGGACAGTTGGCAGGAACCATTTTTTGGTAAATATTATTTCTTCTACTCGTTCTGAGGTCTGCGGATAAAGGTACAAAAGCGCCAGAGATCCGACCACGATTAAACAGCTTCCGCCGAGGCTGGAAAAGAGTATGACAGCGACTTTGAAAACGATAAATGAGATCATACCGCCGGCGACTATGCCAATAAGGGCCCCGGCCAGGATATATCTTTCAGTCAAGCCGGAAGCATACCATATCCCTGACGATAGTATTCCGCCGGCTGCGGCACCTAATAAACAAACAGCCCATTTCATCAAGGGCACGGAAAGAACCGCAAGCAGGGCCATGCCTACCAGTCCTCCCCAGAGCTGACTGTTCAGGCCGACAATTTTGTCGGTTATTGAAACACCCAGAAACAGGCCCAACAGGGCAAAGCTGATTACGACCAATATTTTGAAGACGCGCCAGCCGTAGAAAAGACAGACGGCACCGAAAGAGATGAAAGTTACCGCTTCAACCATCTTGAGAGAAGTAATATACGCCCAAAAGGTTTCCATCGGGACAACTGCTTCTTCTACGGCCTGCGCCGAAGCAGTTTCAACCGCCTGTGCAAGGATGGTAACACAATCCATTATCTTTCTCCTTAAATTTTCTTTGTAGCTTTTTTTGCAAAGCGCCGGAGCTGTTATGACGTCCGCCAACTTTCCTTTGTTCGGTCGGGTCCTTCCTTATTCTTACTAATTCGTCTTCTTCGCACCGAGTGTGTTTTTGGATGTTTACAAAGTAGTAGCTGCTCAATCGTGCCGAAAGCTATCATTGCTATAAAGGCAGTGGCATAATATGATGACTTACTGCAAATGATGCTGACAGGCACAGCTCCTTTATGCAACAACAGCAAAATCATTCCGGCGAAAATAAGTATCGTTCCCAGAACCGAACAGCACAAAGCCATGGCCAAGCGCCACAGGGAAAATCCCGCCACTATAAAAATGAGTGCCAACACCATTATTATCACCCAGTGATACACGGGCATTTGTAAACCGGCGTGTTTTATCCTTTGGCCGGCATCGATGATATAAGCTTTCATTATTTCCACACTTTCGCGAACGCTGATAGCTGTGCCCTGAGCTGACATTTCGCCCAGTCTTATTGTAGCTGCTTTTTGTGAATTTTCAATGTATGGCCCGGCTAAAACGACAAAGGCAAACACCGCAGCTAATGCGGCTGTAAGCATTGCGATAAATAACCTATCAAGTATTGTTGCGATACCCGCTGCAAAAGCCGCCGAGAACACTACCGAGATGAGGTTTTGGCCGATTATAAAAAACCCACAAACAGCTCCGGTAATTGCGCCGGCAGTTGGGAGTAAAAGGTTTCTAAGGCCCAAGCCGCCGAGCCAGATAAACAAACCGGCTATAACGCAAACCAAGCCCGGCCCGAGCAAAACTACAGGGCTGAGACCTACTGCTCCGCCAACGGCGGATTCGAAATCTTGCAAAATTTGAAGCATAATGTCTTTATAAACAAATAGTTTTAGGTATAAAAGAGCATTATCATTTCGAATAAAAGTGTCGAGACAGCTTAAATAAAAATCTAAAGATGTAAGATGTTAATCTACCAGATTTCTCCACTACGTTCGCTTCGCTCACTTCGGTCGAAATGACAAGTTTTTTACAAAGCGAACCTATTGCCTGTCCCCGTGAAAACGGGGGTTCGTTTATTCTTTATTTATCGGCCTAATTGCACAATTTTCGTTAAATCGCGGCCTGCGCGTGCGATATGGGGGTAAAAAAGGCGGTTTTGTTCGATTAGGGCAAATTTAATGCGGATGAGAGGAGTCGAACCTCCACGAGCCGAAGCCCACAGGCACCTGAAGCCTGCGCGTCTGCCAATTCCGCCACATCCGCAAGGTTTTCTATGTGCGCACTTCCCGGACAACAACGTCCCAGGTGATACCAATATTAACGATTCCTGCCGTTTCGTCAAGGATTTTAATGTAAACTCCGTTAGAAATTACTTCACATAGTGGACTGTCAGGCTTGCAGCGCCGCTTTCTAAGGGGGCTCACGGCTAATTGGTGCTGGACCAAACCGTCCTATAAACCATAAAAGGCTCTACAAAAGCAGCCTTGATTCTCAATACCCGATACTTGATTCTCGACGAGCATCGAGCAGCCTAATGCTTTTATAATCAAGGGCTTACATTGCATTTGAAGACCGCGAGCATCCTGTGCGAATGCAGGGAATTTCAACGTCCTATATCGGGGATTTCCAAGATAGGATTAAATTACTTATGCAGATTGTCCGAAAAACCATTCAGATCAGGCAATTTACTATTGTCAAGAAACCAGAATAAAGTGCCTAAAGTGAGCTAAAGTGCCTAAAGTGACAGCTTTGCTGTCATTCTGAATGCAGCGCAGCGAAGTGAAGAATCTCTTTTTCGTTGACCATATCCTTCGGCTTCGCCTCAGAGCTTGTCTTGAGCTTGCCGAAGGGATGACACTTACGTGGCAATTTAGGCACTCCAAACTTTAGTGGAGGTAATAGTAATCGGATGGACTCGGCACAAAGCATCTCCAAGATTTTTGAATCGACACAAACCATCTCCAATATTCCTGAAGCCCAAGCCTATCTTCCTTTCGGCGAATTGCTTGTTTCAAAAGGTCTGCTAAGCCGGGAAGAACTGGAGAATGTTCTTAACGAGCAAAGCAAGCAAGGCGGTCGGCTGGGTGAGGTACTGCTTCGACTCGAGAAGCTAAATCATGAGGATGTTACTCTGGCCCTGGCTGAGCACCTCTCGATGGAGTATATCCGTTTAGATGATACGAGCAAAATGGACAAGATAGATATGGATATCGCTCGTATGTTACCTGAGAGTATTGCCAAGCGATTCTGTCTTGTGGCTATAGGTGAGGCTGATGACAAAATTGTCGTTGCGATGGCTGACCCGCTCAACGTTATCGCCATAGATACAGTTACCTTGAAAATGAAGCGTCAGATTAAGCCGGCAATTAGCTCTCCCCGGGAAATTCGCCGGGTGATAGAGTTGATTTATCACGGTTCGGATGTTGAAGAACAACAGCTTCGCACCCTGGTTGAGGGTGAAGTCGACGAAGAGAGGAGAATAGAGGCAGATGCGCTTTTAGAAGAACAGGATATCAGCAGCGAAGCAGAGGCAAACAAAGCACCGGTGATACGGTTCGTTGACCTGCTCCTGAGCCAGGCGGTGAAAAGCAGGGCAAGTGATATTCATATAGAGCCACAGGAAAAAGCAACGATAGTTCGCATGCGAATTGATGGTATGCTCCGTGATATGGTACCCCCGGCCAAAAAGATGCAGGCAGCGGTAATTGCCAGAATTAAGATTGTCGCGCGGATGGATATCGCCGAGCGCAGGCTGCCCCAGGACGGACGATTCAAAATGAAGACATCCGGCCGGAGTATAGACGTTCGAGTATCGGTAATTCCGACAATATATGGTGAAAAGGTAGTGATGCGAATCCTGGATGCATCGGCGGTAAAGCACGACCTGGCACAACTTGGGCTTGAGCCTAAGCTTCTCGAGGAGTTTAAAGATATGCTGGCACGACCCCACGGAATAATGATTGTTACCGGGCCGACCGGCAGTGGTAAAAGTACCACGTTATACTCTGCTCTGAATTACGTCAAGGACCCGACGAAAAATATTACAACGGTTGAGGACCCTGTCGAATACCGTCTTGCCGGAATTAACCAGATTCAGGTCAAGCCGGAAATTAACCTCGATTTTGCAAAGTGCCTGCGAGCAATTTTGAGGCAGGACCCTGACATAATTCTAATAGGTGAGATTCGGGACAAGGAAACGGTCGAAATTGCAATAAAGGCATCATTGACAGGCCATCTTGTTTTGAGCACGTTTCACACCAACGATGCACCCAGTGCGATAAGCAGATTACTCTATATGGGGATTGAGCGGTACCTGCTGGCTTCGTCGCTGAATTTAGTTCTTGCCCAGCGATTGGTTCGAAAGATCTGCGAAAACTGCAAAGAGCCTATAACCTTAAGTGAGGAAGTCCTTAAGCGTATGAAGATTGACCTCAAGCAAAGCAAGAATACAACCTTCCACCACGGCCGAGGCTGTACAGCGTGCGGAGGAACAGGTTATTTAGGCAGATTACCCATATTTGAGTTTTTGGCTATAGATGATGAAATAAGAGAACTGATAATTGTCGGTAGCAGCGAGGCGAAGATAAGAGAAGCATCACGTCAAAAAGGCTATGGTGGTTTACTTGAAAGCGGCGTGAATAAGGCATTGGCGGGTTTAACAACCGCCGAAGAGGTCATTTGTGTAGCTTTTACAGGATGAGTTTAGCAGCCAGTGGCAGTTATGGGGGCAAGAACCTTTGGAAGTGGTGAGTAGAATAAGTGAACTAAAGTTTGGAGTGCCTAAAGTGCCTAAAGTTATTGAATGTTTTGTAACTTTAGTTCACTTTAGCTCACTTTAGGCACTTTAGCTCACTTTAGGCACTTTCCTGATAACCAATTAACCATATAGGATGGGATTTTTGTTAAACTCAAGGTTTTCAGACACCGATACAATATAGCTGTGAGAGAGAAAATATAAAATTGCGCCGCTGCCGGTTCGCTGTTCGGGTTAGCAAAGCCCAAGTGCGCAGATTCTTTCCCGACTTAGGTCAGGGCCGGAGACAGCCAAATAGCTGGATGTCCTTTTGAGAAGGTTCGATAAATGAAAAGCTACAAATATATCGCTCGAGATTCATCAGGGACCCAGAAGAAAGGTCTTGTGCAGGCAGCTTCATCAACTGACGTACTTAGTCATCTTCGAGAGCAAGGGCTTACACCTATTTCTATCGATGAGACATCCGCAGGAGTACCAAAAAGCCGGCGAGTAAAACTTCCCAAAAGAATCAAATCAGCGGACCTTGCAGCGCTTTGCTGGCAGTTGTCCACTATGCTCGAGGGAGGCATTCCTATTACGATAGCTTTAGACACGATTGCCGAAGATGCAGAACATTCAAATCTTGGGCCGATTCTGCAAAGTATCTCGGAAAAGGTCAAGAAAGGTCAGTCTTTCTCGGACGGTATTGCGGAATTTCCCAAGGTTTTCAACAACTTGTCTTGCGCTTTGATCTTAGCCGGTGAAACCAGCGGTAATCTGGGAGGCTCGCTGGGTAAGCTGGCAGAGTATTTTGACAACCGTGATAAATTGGCCAGAAAGATTAAAGGGGCAACGGCTTATCCCATCTTTGTAATGTCTTTTATTACCCTGATAGTGATATTTATAATGGCTTTTATTGTCCCGCGGTTCAAGACGATATTTGACCAGCTCGGAGGGAAGCTGCCGGCCTTTACCCGGGGATTTATGGCATTTTACGATATTCTCCGCCACAATATTATCTACATGATCGGGTTTGTTTTTGTCCTGATAATTTTCGGTGTTCTCTTCAACAAGACCAAAAAAGGACATTATTTATTTAGCAGAGCTGTTCTGAACATACCCTTGCTTGGCAATGTATTCAGTCAGGCCTTCGTTGCAATGTTTTGCAAAACAATGTCAACTTTATTGTCTTCGGGTGTTTCCGTGCTTGAGGTGTTCGATGTTCTCAGCGGGATGACTGCTAACGATATTATGAAGTCTGCGGTAGTACAAGCCAGAGAAAATATTGTCGAAGGCTCAAACATCTCTTCGAGTATGTCGGCAGCGGGTTTTTTCCCCAATATGGTTATCAAAATGGTACAGGTCGGGGAAGAAAGCGGGTCTTTGCCAATAGTGCTGGGAAAGACCAGCGAGCATTATGAACGAAGGATTGATTCCACAGTAAACACTTTGACCAACCTGCTTGAGCCAATAATGATTGTATCGGTTGGTGCCGTTGTATCGGTGGTAGTTATTGCGCTGTACCTGCCGATTTTCTCAATGTCCGATGTGGCAGGGGCAGGATAGTACAATCTCGGGGCATAGGTGGTGAGTAGTGAGGATTCAGCTCACCAATTATCTATCGAAGATCCGCCGTCTTCTGGCGGACTCACCATTTGCTTTTTTGGTTTTTTGTGCTATACTTTAAATAACCAATATTGTGGGGGATGAGAACCACGGATTTCACGGATTTTACTGATTTTTTATTTGTGTTTAGTCCATGTTAATCCGCGAAATCTGCGGTAAAAAACCTAAAAAACTCATATAGTTGTTAGTTATTTTAGTCGATAGAGGAT
>JBDRTM010000177.1:0-3550 GCA_043824065.1 Planctomycetota bacterium
GACACAGCCAGACGTTGGGAAAACTTCCGTAACGGGCGGCTACGTATTTGAGCCAGGGTGTCGGGTCGCCGCCGTTGTGTTCAGCGCGTAGAATGGAGCGCGACTCCTGCGTGTCGGGGCCGCACAAAATCAGGTCCGCAATCAGGTCATGTTTCCAGGCTGTCCTTACGGCTACGTCAGCGCGCCGGCTAAACCACCGAGGATTTGGTCGGTGCGAGTAATCCCCCCGGTCGGTCAGATGCCCGTTATCGTCAAAAAAAGGCTTTTCCCTTGGATTCGGATAACGGTCGCAATGTAAAGTAAATCGAAGCTTCTTAAAGTACTTCGCATTGCCGGCTATGTCTGCGGCTATGTCATTTCCACTGGGCTTGTTATCTTTTTGATAGCCGGACAGGAACGAATAATGCGTGTTACCGAAAATATAAGGATGGGAACCGTCTGAACGCATGTACCAACGTCGGCCCGGGCTGTTGGAATCGACAATCCAGAAACCGGGATGGCCCGAAGCAATAACAGTCAGGTAGTCCCCCTGCTTTTGGCCTCGCAGACTTTTCTTGTTTGAATAGACCTCAACTAAATTCCAGCGTCCGGTTTTTGTCGGGCAAAAGCGAACCTTGAAGACATTGCCGCTGCTCCTTCCTTTACCGTTACCGTCCCAGAAACCGTGAATCTTATATTCTGGCCAACCACTTTCATGGCGAAAGCAAACCCAAAAATCAATGTCGCGAGCCGGGACGTCCCTCTGGTCTTGCGAAGGACCCTGGAAGATTAGTTCTACCACACCGTACAAGCTGCCTTTACCGATTTCTGCACAAAGAGTCTGAGAACTAAAGAAAGTGGAGAACAGCGATATAAAACAAAGACAAGCAAATTTATTAATATGCCGTTCCATTATGATTTTCCTTTTTCTTGTTATGACTTCTTTTTATGCATTAAGTAACATGATTTTATTTGTCTTCAGCCACATACATATCGCCTTAATTTCACCGGCAATTCTCCAATACAAAATTGACTCTGACTAAATAATCTGGCATTTACAACTTGTTAACATATTGATGCAAATCTGCAATGTCAACCCCGTTAGATATGAAAAATATGACGTTATCTAACGGGGTCAACCGCGCCCCTATATCTTGCTTCGCAATCCGCAGTCCACAGTCCGCAGGATGCCTGTCGGCAGATGCCTTGCGGCAGAATCAATGAGGGCCAACTAAATCCCGGCTTAAGGTGCCGGCTCCGGCGGTGGAGGATACAGCCGAATATCATCGAAGTACATCGTACCTGAACCACCGGCTACCGGATTCTTCTTGTTACCAAGACCAAGAGCAATCGTATTGACATTGGTAAGGTTCACGCCCTGATCTGCAAATGCCTGCAGGGGGATAACCCACTCCGTCCACTTATCTATCTGTGCTGCATTAGGATTATCGTGATTGACCACGGCACTGCCATTGAGAGCCACATACAAAGTCTCGGCAGAGTTGGCCGAATCGCCTCTGAACCAAATTGTCAGTGTGTTTACACCTTTCTCTGTCCAGTCACGCGGATAACTTAACGTCAAAGTTGCCTCAGAGTATCCAACGCTGTTGTCGTAGTAAAGTGGCATCGACTGGATACCGCTGTGAACAATACTTTGCTCGGCATAAGGAGGAAGGTCATTACCAACGAGAGCTCCGTTTGTCGGGATATCATAACCGTCCGCCCACGCTTCAAATATCCTGTTGCTCCCCGGGTCAGGGGGGTCAATGTCGTTGTAGGACTCAAAATCGTCCACGACAAGGAAGTTGGCGGTCGTGAAACTCCAGAGGATGCCTGTCCACGGACTATCTGGATTGGCGTTATTGACCTCGTCAATCCTCCAGTAGTAAGCAGTATCCCACTCAAGCATTCCGGGGTCATAGGTTTCAGCACCAAGGTCCCTGGTGCCTTTATACTCCGGTGAGCCTGTATCGGCATTTTTCACGGCATCTTCATCAGCGCCGAAATAGACCTGATGCGAAGCAGCAAAGACACTCGGCGAGAAGGTAATAATCTGTGTCTGCTTTACCTCCACAGCGCCATTAGCCGGGTCAGGGCTGCCGACGGCGCCCTGAGTAGTAAAGCTCCAGACATCACCTTTATGCGTGGTCAAGCCATCAAACTCATCGACCCGCCAATAGTAAGTCTTAGCCAGTTTAAGTGGGCCGGGAGGAGTATAGGTTGCAACTCCCTGAAGAAGCCCCCCAGCGGCACTGTTGACCTCGTCAAAATTGTCACCGAAGTATACTGTGTGTAATTTCGCACCAAAGCCTGGCGTCCAGCTAAGGTCTGCATCCGGCTCTACAGACTCGGCAGCATCAGCCGGGTCGGGTGCATAGGCGGTCTTGGGAGGAATACTAAAGCTCCAGATATTGCCTTTCCATGGACTATTCGGCTCGGTGTCATTGACCTCATCAATTCGCCAGTAGTATGTCGTACCCGGAATGAGACCATCCGGATAAGGAAAACCGGGGAAGCCGGCAACAAAAAACATTGCGGCCTGGTTACCCCGGAATGTATCGGCGGCACCGTCATTCACATCGTCAAAATTATCGCTTAAGTACACATCGTGCGAGAGAGCAAAATCTCCCGCTCGCCAGCTAATGTTCACCCACGTATCCTCATGTAGGGTACCATCAGCCGGGGTGGGGCTCAAGGCATACGGATATCCTTCGCCAACACCCATGACAAGACCCATAATCTCCTGCTCCGTCAGGGCCCGGTTAAAAATTGCAGCTTCGTCGATAATCCCACGAACGTATCTGGGGTTATAAGAATAACCAATCTGCAGGGCGCCGACAGTCTCTTCAATGTGGGCAATCGCGTTGGTGGCCTGGGTAAGCCCTCCGTCATCCGTGTACACATAGGCAACAGCTTGATCAGGGTCAATTGTCACGGCCAACATTGTCCAGGTATCCTGGGGAATGACAGGACCGCCAGTCCAGCCCCATGTAGCTGATGAATCATTGTTCCAGGTGTAGTGTAAGGTATCGTTGTTACCAAAGTTCATTTCACATTGACCCGCCTCACGGGAGGATAAAAGCGGCGCCCAGTCACCTCCTTTCCAACCGTTGAGCCACGCCACAAAAGTGATGGAATTGGTCGTGAGTTCAAAATCGGGAACTGAGACGTAGCCACTGGTCCCGTCGAGCTCGATACCCCCGCCGTAACGGCCCGCTGCCCATGTAGCGCCGCCGACCAGAGTTCCGTCGTTACCGTTGCCACTTGAGTCATAGGCGGTGGTGCCGGAGCCTTCTTCAAACCTCCACCAGGCGATAAGGCTGGGATCGGCGCCTTCGGCTACACTCATTGCCAGGCCCAGCACCAGAACAAAAGAAACCAAATAAATCATCTTTCTACACATAACAATCCTCCTTTAATAAAGAGAGTTAAACACTTCTGCGAAATTCATATCTCTATATTAAATAATGAGTTACGCTCATTATTTTCTTGCAATCTCCTCCATCTCGGTTATTATGTAAGTGACGTTATGGAGAACACTTACGGCCAAAACAAAGGAGATTTTATCATG
>JBDRTM010000178.1:0-14623 GCA_043824065.1 Planctomycetota bacterium
TTGATCTTTTGGCCATAAGCAGGGTGATTTTGTCGTATATTTCCTTTGGCAGGGCATCTTTTAATATTTTGCGGATTTCGCGCATGGGGGTTCTCTGGGTGATATGTGTGATTATAATGTGCTCGTTTTTTAATTTTTCCAGCAGGGTTGCAAATTCGTCGATGTGCATGTGTCTGCCTGCTTCGGCCCTTCCGGAATGCTCGCCTTCGTAGAACGTGCACTCGGCAATTAAAATCTTACTCTCGGCGATATATTTTAACCGCGAGAAGTCAACATACTGTGTATCGCCGAGGTAAGTAACAATCGGGATCTCGAGGGGATAGTCGATTTCAACACCCTGTTTTTTTAGCTCGACGATTTGTGGTCCCCTAAGGCCGACATATTCGGCTTTTAACTTTTTTCGCTTCTCAATTACGCTGTAACCGACAGAACCTTTGCTGTGCTTTGTCGGGAATACCCTCGTAATGAGATTGGGCTTTATCTGGTGTTCGTCGCCGGGCTTTACACCAACCAGTTTGCCGGGCACTTTATTGCCGTCCAGCCGGGACCAGGCATCGATTATGTCCCTCATCGGCCCTAATAAATTTTTGGGAGCTAAAATTGTCCCCGGGGATATGCCGCAAAAATTTCGCTGCGAGAGGTAATATGCGATACCGGCGGCGTGGTCCATGTGGCCGTGGGTCAGCAGAATATTGTTTATGGGAATAATCTGGTCGGGGGCTTTGCCGACATCGAAACAGACATCCAGCTGCGGCACTGCAACCACGGTCTCTTCGCCGGCGACCGAATAGCCGATGATTTCCAAATCGTCTATCTTTATATGTGCTAAGTTATGACTTGGCATTAGATTTCGTATCCTTCGACCCATTCGACAAAGCTCAGGGCAGGCTCTGCTCAGGACAGGTTTCGTTTTGCGTCATTGAGATTCTTAGCTTCACTGTGTTCCGCTCAGAATGACAGGGTGACGTATTGGGTTCCAGCGTACCGGAATAACGTCGCCGTCCCGGCGGCGGCTAAACGAAATAATAGAGATGATAGGCGCTTATGTCAATTTGTTTTTGACATCGCCACCAATGCCTGTACACTGGACTGCCGGAACAAGTATGACAAAATCACGACGAGCGAGGAGACTTGAGTTTGAGAAGTGAGAACTTTAGAGCACAAAGGAAAAGACAATGAGAACTTTCAAAGCATTTGTTGCCTGCCTTCTTATTGTGGCTTTAGCCGGCTGTGTTTGGGCAAAAGAGGTTCGAAGGGCTGAGGTTGTCCCACAACTGGAACGCGAAAAACTGCCCGGCAGACAGGTCAAGGTGGCGGCGATTTGTATCGGCTTCGGGGGCAAACACGATGTTAAACTGAAGCTGGCGATTGAGCATTTGCATACGGCCGGAAAGAACGGGGTGGACATCGCCTGTCTGCCTGAAGAGTTCGCCGGTACCGAGGCTGAGCCTATTCCGGGGCCAACCACGAAAGCCGTGGCAAGACTGGCTAAGCAGTACAATATGTACGTTATCTGTCCGATACGAGAACAGGCGGGGGACGAGCAATACAATACGGCTGTTCTCATTAACCGCAAGGGGGAAACAGCCGGTTACTATCGGAAGGTTTTTGTGTTCTGGGGCGAAGGACTGCACGTTAGCACCGAGGGAGTGAAGGCTTTCGAGACCGATTTCGGCAGGATAAGTATTCTGACCTGCTTCGACCTGAACTTCGCAGAGTTGTGGCGTGAGTGTGATGCTTTGGATGTGGATATAGTTTTCTGGCCCAGCGCCTACGGCGGTGGTTCGCCGCTGAACGCCTACGCTATACTTTATCATTATTATATTGTGCCGGTTGGAGCGGGTAACATAATCGATATTACCGGTAAGACTTTTGAGGAAGTTGAGAAGCCCCAGCCGAAACAGTTCATCGCAACGCTGGATTTGGACCGCACCTTTGCCCACCATGATTTCAACAAGGAAAAGGTCAAAAAAATGCTTGCCGAACATCAGGACGAGATAAAGGTTGAGCGGAATCTAAGCGACGAAGATTTGGCGCCGTGGTGGCTGTTCAAGGCGGTCAAGCCGGGCGTTAGCGCGCGGGAGCTGTTAAAGAAACACGAGATCGAGACACTTCGTGAGTATCAGCATCGCAGCCGAAAGCAGATCAATGAGGCCCGCAAGAAGGGCGAGAGAGTATAAGGGGATTAAGGAGCTTTCTTAATGCTTATTGAACGAACTAATTATAAGACGATTGCCGATAAGAGGGGGTGGTTCAGGCATCTTGTCTGGATAGTCAGCATCCTTATCCTGGTAATGTTAGTGGTTCTTATCATAGCTTTTGTCCGGCTTGTTCCCGGTATAATCCGACGGGAAGTAGAACGAGGATTATCTGAATTTTGCGAGGGGCCGGTTGAAATTGAGAGCGTCGAAGCGAGTTACTCCGGGCAAATTCATCTTGGAGGAATTAAATTTTATGACAAGGCAAAACGTGAGTGGTTGTTTGTTGAGAAAGTAAAGGCTGATTTGGCCAATTGGCCGGGCTTAAGTCCCGTTATAACTGAAATAGAGATTGATGGAGTGGGCCTGCAAATATTAGCGGCTGATGGTAAAATATTCCTGCCGCCTGTGCGTTTATCTGAGCGATCTGTTAGTCCAAACAAGAAACTTGACGTCCGTAAACTCACTATTACAAAGGCTGCAATTGCTATTGTAGATACCCAAGGTTCAAAGACAGTTTATGACAATTTAGCTTTGTCGGCTATCAGAAAAGATAGTATTTACGAATTTCGGTTGAGCCGGGCGAGTGCTGAAAGTTCAGAAATCTTCATTGCCGAAGGCAGAATCAACTTTGAGAACCTTAACCTGGATGCTTCCCTGCAAATGAAGCATCGATTTACAAAAGAGGAAATGATTCCCGCTTTGACTGCCTTGAATATGCCTGGAGTATCGGGCGAAGGTAATGTTGCGGCGGAATTGTCGATAACCGGTCGTTTGAATGAACCATCTGGATTGCAGTCGAGCGGAGACGTAAAATTCGATGAGTTTGTTCTGTTTGTCAAAGACAAAGTGCTGGCGAGTAATCTGGTTACGACGGCCAAACTTGACGGACAACGCCTTAGTTTCGACGAGTTCAGTGCAGTTGTGTGTAACGGCCCTGTCAATGGCTCGATATATATCGAAGCTAAACAAAACCAACCAAGAAAATTCGGTGGTCAGTTTTTGGCCCAGAAGATGAACTTTGTGGAGCTGACGTCTATCTTAGGGGAGCCCGGTAAAAAAGCGACGAAAGGCTTAGTTACATTGAATTACAACTTTACTGCCGAAGGTGGAGGCTTGCAAAGCATCAGCGGTGATGGGCAGTTTTTTCTTGATGATGCTGATATCACCGTTTTTCCAATAATTCCACATATATTTAGCAATATAGGGCTGGCGAAGCTCGACCTTTTAATGATGGCCGATGCTGAGTGCATATTTAGTATGGCTGGGCCTATCGTGAAAATCCGAAGTGCACATATAGCTAACCTTTACGCAGCAGTAGTAGCCGAGCCCGGAGGGACGATAAACCTGCAAACTAAGCGTGTGGAGATGTATGTAAAGGCCGTGCCTTTAGAAAAAATAGACTCTCTCATCAGACGGGTGCCAGTTATTAATATTGTTTTTAACCTGAAGGATAAGTTCACACGTCTATATATCAGAGGGAACTGGTCAGACCCTCCGGCGAAGCTAATAACAAAAAGGCCGATAGAAGATATCAGAGAAGGCACTGTAGGCTTTCTGCAGGATGTAGTAAAAAACGGCGGTCAAATTAGCCAGGCTATGCTCAAGGGATTTGGGGTATTATTCAAAGCTCCAGCAAATAGCAATAAGAAGAACAAGAATTGAGGCGGTTCCATAATGCCTGATAAGCGAACACACAGAGGGCCACATCCGGCGGATGAAAAGTTGTTTGCCGCTGGCGCAATTTCCAATTTACAATCGGCGATTGTCGATTTTTCACTTCTGCTGACGAGAGGTTATGCAGTAAAAGGAGCACTTAAATTAGTCGGTGACAGGTTTTCGCTTACGCAAAGACAAAGATTGGCCATTATGCGCAGCGCCTGCTCCGAGAAGCAGCTTGAATCACGAAAACAGCGGTGTGTTGCGCTAACAAATCTTGCGGGCCAATCAATCGCCATCGACGGTTACAACGTATTGATAACCATTGAAGCGGCGATGAGCGGCGGTGTGATTTTTAAGGGACGTGACGGCTGTTTCCGGGATTTGGCAAGTGTACACGGGACGTACCGCAAAGTTGCCGAAACAATACCGGCTTTGCAGCTTATAGGCGAGTTCTTAGAGGAAGCCGGCGCAGGCAAGGCTTTATGGCTGCTGGACAGCCCCGTATCCAACAGCGGCCGATTAAAAACACTGATCGGTGAGCTGGCGCGGGAAAACAACTGGGACTGGGAGATTGAGCTTCTGCTGAGTCCGGATGCCGAGCTGAAAAAAACCGATGCTGTTGTAGCAAGCAGTGATAGCGTTGTCCTTGACGGCTGCAAGAGATGGACCAACCTCGCCGCCGAGATTATCACACAAAAACTCCCCTCCGCAACTATCATCGACCTTGGCCCCGATTCAGTACCGCTATAGTTGAGGTATTCCCCTTGCAGCGTGCCAGAAATCAGTCTGTAAGCCATTCGGCAAACTCCTCCTTGACCTTGTCGTGGGGGATACCTTTCCCCTCGTCCAGTTCGCTTAGCCCTTTGCGCACAGCAACAATAAAGTTGATCCGCTCTTGAATATCCTCCCAGGAAGCATTCGCGGGAAGCTGCTCAATTGTCTTCAAAGCTATTTCTTTACTCGTCATGGTTATATTATACACAATTTAAAGCAGGTTCTGCAATGATATAAAAAATTTGCGGGAAATCGCCCTTAGCCTTGAGCAACTCCTGAACGCCTCGAAATAAGTAAGGCGTCCCCGGAATTCCCCTAGTTCGCTTCTCGTACGAGTTCCATCGTCTCAAGCACGTTTTAGAGGACTTTAGAATTTCTCGCCGCAAACGCGGCATACATGGTAATAGTATTTTTTCCTCCTCCACCCCCTCCTGGTCTCTATCGGTTCCGGCTCATGATTAACACAAACCCAGCATCCTTTAGGACAATTGTAGTAGCTAAGATAGTCTTGTTTTTTCACGGTGTCAGGGAACAACTGCGCAAGCCATTCTTCAACAGAAGACTCTCGATACTGCAACAATTTGTATGCCAGCCTAGCACCGTCGCTCAGCGAATCCGGCACATAGAACCAGTTGTACAGTTGGAAAACCCGGTTACAGACTCCGCACCGATGTCTTTGAGACTCGTTTAGGATAAGTTCTTTCTTTGACTGTAATTCTCTCATCACATATTCGTATAGCTTCTCATCTTCTTCTGCCCCAATCCCGATGGTCTGACGAAGCGCACAATCAATACATATCAGTTTCCCATCTTGAATTCGTGAATGTTCTCTGCAAACGAAGCGCCCATCATTCTGGCATTGTCCCTGGGCCTCCTCAAACTGTGAACAGAAATAGCACCGCATGCTTCCTCTCGGTCCCTTATGGTATTAAACTCTCAATTCTCGGGCCGTCATACTTATTTCGGTCCTTTTCTAAGTTTTCGGTCGGGCTTGTTTCGCCGTTCAATGTTCAATAATAAGGAACCATAAATCATCGTCTGAGGCACTCCCGACATCCGTATCTCCTACACTTACAGCGAAGATTATAGCACGACACACCGGTCAAAGCAACCATGGTGGCAGATTAGTCCCACTGCGGCGGGCCGGATTCAATGGCTGGCTTTTCTTAGCTTTTTGGCATCTATCAAATCTTGGGGCCTGCCGCCGGCTTCTTTCGCCTTTATCAAGTCCGCTTTCGATATGAACGGAATGACCAATCCCTCCAACTGCACCTTTTCCCGGTTTGCCCATGCGGTTTCGAAAGTCACTCCAGGTATAGACATCATGACATCCAGTCGGAATGGAGGATTCCCCATCTGGTAGAAATAGCCCTCTTGGGTGAAATCAGCCGGGGCCAGATTCTTGAGGGGTGCACCAAACTCCTTCAGCGCTGCATAAACCGCTTTTGAGTTCTCCTCATCGGTGGAGATCCACAGATCCAAGTCTTTCGTGAAACGTGGCTCGGTGTACTTCATGACCGCATATCCGCCGACCACGAGATAGCGTACCTTATGCTTTTCCAAAAGACTCAACAGTTCTCTGAAGTCTGGGCTTGTCAACATGTCCGTGCCTGATCATCAAGTAATCCAATATCATATCGAGCGCTGCGTTGAAAATGGCTTGATCTCCTTGCCATTGCCAGAACTCGATGTCAAAGCGGCCTTCGTTATCGCCGATCCGTCCGTAAGATTCTTTTATGACTCGCATATCCTCTCTTATAAGGGGCTAAACGCCTGCGAAAGCAGAACCATCCCACTCATAACCAGAAACGTACCACATTGGGTCGTTGCGAATACTCCCATTACATGTTGAGTCTTAGATACTCCCAACAACTGGTTTTTCTTCGTTTATAGTAAAAATGATAGCACTGACCTTCTCAAAAAGCAATAGAAATCGTCCTCAAAATCTCGAATTCAAGCGAAGCGGTTGGGATTCACAGAGACCCCTTATACGTTGATGACCACCCAAGCAGAGCGCGTAGTTTTTGGCCAGGGTTGAATTTGAAGGCACAGCCGTCACGTCTTCTATCCAAATAGAAGCCGCCAAACCCGGGCAGCGTTATTCTTTTTCCACCACGGAAAGCATCGTACATAGTATCGAGCACAGCATCGACCCAAGCTTGAGCTGTTGTCTCATTAGCCTTCATACGTTTCGCAACCCGGCGTACAAACTCGTCCTTATTGATACGTTTAGCCATAGTTATCGCTTCTCCATAAGTATCCTGCCCATCTCATTTCCAAATATCTCTCCATTTCGTTCAGCATGACCGAAAGACCGGTCAGTTCGAGTCGAACAGTTCCTGAATCATATCGAGCTTTATCTGTTCAAGAGAGTCGCAGACTAAATCAGCTTCGCAAAGGTTTTCTGCATTTGTGGAATTTGTAACGGCGATACATTTGGCGCCGGCGGCCTTGGCCGCTTGTACGCCGTTGGGGGCATCCTCTATTACAACACAATTTGCCGGTTCAATGCCCATACGCTCGGCGGCGAGCAGGAAAAGCTCCGGGTCGGGCTTTTTATTTTTGACGTGGTCGCCGTTTATGTAAACCATCTTCCGGTACGGAACGTTCGCAGCTTCCAAAACAGCACGGGATTTCTCGAGCGTGCCGGACGTTGCGATGGCCAGGCGAAAATTCTTCTCTTCTATCGCCTTGTCCATCAATTCCAATACGCCGGGGAAGGGCGGTAATGGCTTCTGGCTCAGAATCTTAAGGAAGTATTCCTGACGTACCTGCGTTGCTTTTTTGATTTGTTCTTCGGTCAGTTCCAGGCCGTGGACTCTGGCACCGGCTTTGACGTATTCTTCAGCCCCTCGGCCGAGGCCCGCCTCGAAATCCTTGCGCACAACACCCTCGACGCCGAGCAGGTCGGCAAAGACCTTGATAGAGGCCCTTGCATTGACTGCTTCAGTGTCGGCAATTACACCGTCAACGTCGAATATCAAGCCATATAATTTACCCATAGCGTTTAGCGTATAGCATATAGCGTTTAGTTTTTCAACCATGGATTTAGTTTTAGGTCTGTACCAGATCCCTCGGCTGTGCTCGGGACGACGTTTGTATAATCCGTGGTAGATTTTTGATATTTTTTGCCACGTTTTTATCTGTTGCGCATTTATAATGGTGATGATAGTTGGCACTTGTAAACTCCGGAGAGTAATCGGCGTGGATAACGACGGCAAAACGGCTGATGACAGCCAGTTAATAGCCGAGGCGCGTAGCAATCCTGCTGTTTTTGTGCGGTTATATCGCAGCCATTACGATGCGGTATTTCGCTATTGCGTGCATCGGCTGTTTGAAAGGCAGACGGCTGAAGATGTTACTTCTGATGTATTTCTCAGAGTTGTTGAAAATATTGAAAGTTTCAAGGGCAATGAACAGCAGTTTCGCAACTGGCTTTATAGAATCGCAACCAATGGTGTTAATAACTATCTGAGAAAGACCGCTCGCCGAAATCGTCTGATGAAAGTCGCTCGCGAGCAAGCTGACAGTCAGGTCGCTGACTGTGGAGAATCGGCTGATAAACTGGCTCTTTTGAAAGAGGCTGTATTTGCTTTGAAGCCGCGGTACCAAACTATCATCACACTGCGTTTTTTTGAGAATCTGAAATTGACCGAAATCGCCGAGGTGCTGGCTTCCAGTCCCGGCACCATCCGCAGCCAATTGGCACGGGCACTTGTCAAATTGCGAAAGGTTTTAGCCACAGAGTTCACAGAGAAATCAGAGGTAATCGAAAATGAACAATGACGAAAGACAATTTGAAGATTTTGTTAGTAATATCAAGTTTGATGATACACCTGACTCTGACCACCGGAATAAACTCGAACAAGACCTCCTTGTTGTTTTGGCAAAGCAAGAGGGATTAGAACCATCAGCTTTGATGTACGAAAAGTTGAAGACACGGATGAAAACTTATGAATCTTTCTGGCCAAGGACTTTCACAAATCCATTTGCAAGAAAAGTTGCTTTTCGGCTTGCCGAAGTGGCGGCAGTTGTGGCCTTGACACTGTCAGTCAGTCATTGGTTTGGGTTCCCGCGAAGCGGGGTCCCTCGCAAGCCTGCTCCAGTGGTACGTGACGATTCAGCCACTATCAACTTATACTTAAAGGAGCATCAAGGTGTTGTCGCTCGAACCGCCTCCTTGAATCTCTCCCCACCACAGCCGGCGCGGATGCGTGTGAGCCGGCATGACATCCTGTATTACGAATTTTTTGACGAGCGGCCTGAATTTACGCGTCCGGGCATAATTGTCAGAGGACCTTCATCTCAACGGAAAGTCATTCCGCCGGAAGCCCCCGCAATTTCCAATGGGCATACACTCACGCTCTCTCAAGCGAGGAAAACCGTGAATTTCGATTTAGTGTCGCCACCCCGGCTTCACCCCGGCTATATGCTCGATAAGATAAGAAGAATCGAAGGCCGGGACGCCCTGCACTTGCTCTACACGGATGGCATAAATACGGTATCATTGTTCGAACAGCCTTTAGACGGAGAACGCGGGCTTGCAGCGCAGGATTTCAGAGAGTATGCCGTATATCGCAACAAGGGACAAGCCAGAGGGGCGATTCTCGCTTGGAGAGATAACACTCTTTCTTATGTACTAATTGGTAATGCCGAAATGTCACAATTAATGGATATGGCGCAATCAATCAGCGCCGCAAAATGAAAGGGAATAGAAATGAAGAAAATAAAATTAGCTCCATTAACAATATGTCTGATTTTAGTAATCGTCCTTGTGATATCTGCTTTAACTTTGGCGGATACTGCATCAGAGACAAACAAAAAGGCAGAACAGCGCTTTGAAAGGGCGAATGAGCTGCTAAAGCGCATGGACTACGAAGCCGCCATTGCCGAATACAAAGAAGTGCTCAATATTTCATCGGACAGCAAAATCGCCCAGGATGCTCAATATTGGATAGGGCAAACTCACTTCAGGGCAGGACAGTTTGATGCTGCGCAATCAACATTTGCAAAGCTTATCGAAGCCTATCCAACAAGTGCCATTGTTCCAGTCACAAAACTTATGATAGGGCAAGTTCGACAGGCAAAAAAGAATGAAGAAATAAGAAGAGCAATAAGCAATGCCTCGGACAAGGGGTATATCATTGATCCGGACACGGGTGTGAAATATACCAAAATAGCAACATTTACAGGCAAAAACGATGTGATCGGCATACCCTACGGCCTCAATCTCTCACCAAACGGCAAGTTCTTGCTGAGTGGGAAGCTTGTAGTTCCATTAGACGGCAGTGAGCCTTTTGATCTCGTGGACATGCCAGCCTATCGTGGCTCCTGGTCGCCGGACGGGAAAAAGGTCGCCTTTTACTCAGGAGATGCTATCTGCATGGTTCCCGTTTCTCCGGGGACGGGGCGGCCAACGGGTCCTGTAAGAAAGCTCCTCGATGGCGATTATAAACTTCAACTAAATGTCAGCTGGTCACCTGATTCGGAGAGGATCGTTTTCGTCAGGAGCGACAAAGAGAACCGAGGCATCTGGACCCTCTCGGTCAGAGATGGTACACTAACCCAGATCACGGATGCTGGATATGGTCCGGCATGGTCTCCCGATGGTAAATCGATTGCTTACGGAAAAGGTTTCGGCAGCATCCGCAGCAGCATCTGGCTGTGTCCTGCCGAGGGTGGGGCGTCCAGAAAGATTGCCGAACCTGGAGGCTGGTTTCTCTTTTGGTCAGCGGACGGCAAATGGATACTATACAAGAGAGGGGCGAAAATCCATCTCCTGCACCTTGCTGATGAACAGAAACTGGAAATAGTCCCGCCCCGGCGGGTGGTAGGTCGATTTTTTTCATGGTCACCTGATGGAAAGAGGATGCTTTTTTACCGGTCTTCTTATGATTACAAATTCGGCCGCAAAGTTGTGTCAGCTTCCGGCGGACCACCTCTTGAAATTGGAAGGCAAATCCAAATATATGGGAGTCTGATGGTGTGGTCTCCCGATAGTAAGACGATTAGTATGCAAGGAGCAAATAAAGATGGTGTTCCCGTCTGGTGGATAATCCCCCTTTCAGGCGATGACCCGTTCGTTTTAGAAATGGACGTATCGGTTGATGGCAGCCCTTTTCCCTTTGCTGTGTCGCCAAATGTCAAAAAGCTCGCTTTTGCTGTGGAACGGGACGATGGAACGAAGGATGTCTTTGTGGTTCCAATATCGTTGAAAGATGCTCGGACGACCGGGCCTGCTGTTAAAGTTTTCCACGGATTGTATAGAGGGACTGGAAGTACATACGATAGTACAACTTCATGGTCACCCGATGGTAATAAGCTCGCAGTGATCCATAAGGACGATGTCTGGATTGCCTCTTCTAATGGAGATAAACCAGTCCAGATCACCAAAACCCCGGGGTCCAAGGCCTACCCTGGATGGTCCCCCGATGGGAAGATGATTAACTATGTAGTTCGCTCTGGCAAAGATAAAGGTGACGTTTATGTGGTATCTGCATCAGGAGATAAAGTAATAAGAAAATTAGAGGCCTGTTGGTACCGCAGTGCGTGGTCTCCCGACAGTAAAGAGCTTGCCGTTGTGTCCAATGGTTTGATTTCAATTATTCCTGTCGCAGGTGGCGAAACTCAACAGATTGCTAAGCTGAAGGATCTGGGCCTTGACGAAGTTCTTTGGCTTCGCTGGTCTCCAGACGGCAAGTACATTGCCTGTGTTGGAAACCACACTGTAAAAGGCCTCTCAGGTCCAATTTGCGTTATTCCAGTTGAAGGAGGCAAACCGACCATGCTTGTCACCGATGATGACAGTTCGAAATATTTGCTCTCCTGGTCTCCTGACGGTAAGTGGATAGCCTACAACTCCGAGAGAGACGTTAAAGTGCGTCCCGAAGGGACCATGTGGGAGGCAGATTTTGAGCAGATTGTGAAAAAAGCATCACGGTAATGGTGAAGTACAGTTCAGAAACACATTTTTTAAGGCTGGGTTAATTTAGCTCAGCCTTTTTTCTTGGTTATTGCGGTAAGAGTAGAGCGGTAAAAAACAAGAGAAGATTTGCTCGACGGCGTTTTTTTATACGCTTTTGCAGGCAGAATCGGTGTGTTTTAATTTCGCATTTGAAAAGTTCCCTGTTTACTGGTACAATCCGACCTCGTTTTGCAGAATTCCTTGAGTATTGAAAAGAACCGACCAATGACAGAAAGACTTGATAAGCGGATTTTAAAAAACGGGATGGTCCTTCTTGGTGAGCCGATGGAGGGGGTTGCTTCGGTGGCGTTTGGTTTTATGCTGCCGGCCGGGGCGGCCTTGCTGCCGGAGGGCTGCTGTGGGGCCGGAGGTGTTATTGCCGACTGGATTTTCAGAGGTGCCGGCGATAGAAACAGCCGTCAGCTTGGTGACGCACTTGACGGCCTTGGGTTGGCTCGCAGCCGTTCGGTCGGCAGCTCGCATATAGCCGTCGGGGCGGCCCTCGAAGCCGGCAACTTAGCACAGGCCCTGGATTTGTATGCGGATATTGTACTTAAACCCAGCCTGGAGGAGGACCAGTTTGAATTGGCGAGGCAATTAGCAGTTGATGGGGTACTGTCTCTGGACGATGCCCCCCGGCAAAAGGTCATGCTCAAGCTGCAAGAGCAGTTTTACCCAAGCCCTTTGGGTCGCAGTCCTGTGGGAGAAATCGCAGAATTAAAGGCTTTGACGGCCCAGATATCAAAGCAGATTATAAAGGACAATTTCAATCTTTCGCAGACGATATTCGCAGTTGCGGGCAAATACGACTTCGATGCGATTTGTCAGAAGATAGAAAAACTATTTGAGACCAAGCAGCAAAAGGCCGTCGAACCGATAACGTTAGGTTCCAAATCCGGCAAATATACCCATATAGATAATGACGGTGCGCAGGTGCATATCGGCCTGATGACCGAGACGGTCAAGCCAACCGATGAGGACTACTATAACGCCCGAGTGGCGGTATCGGTTCTTTCGGGCGGGATGAGCGCCAGGTTGTTTACAAAGGTAAGAGAAGAACGAGGCCTGTGCTATGCAATCGGAGCACGGTATCACTGCCTCAAAGATGCGGCTGGTATTATGTGCTATGCAGGCACCACGCCGGATAAGGCCCAGGAAACGCTCGACGTGATTATCCAGCAGTTCGATAAGCTGGGCGATGGAATCAGCGAAGAGGAAATCCAAAGAGCCAAAGTCGGATTGGAAAGCTCGCTGATTCTAAGCAGTGAATCGTCCAGCAGTCGGGCCGGCGCAATTGCAAGCGATTACTATATGTTAGGCAGGGTCCGAAGCCTGGATGAAATTAAGAATAAAATCGAGGCGACCAGCGTTGATTCGGTTTTAGGGTTTTTGCGAAGCAATAAATTCAAGGACTTTACGGTTGTAACAATAGGCCCGAAGCAGGTAACTGTCAAATAGCTATCTTAAAACTGTCACCCTGAGCGAAGCGAAGGGTCTATTTGGTCAAGATAAAAGATTCCTCGCTGCGCTCGGAATGACTTTTGTGTAAGGTATGGAATTTAAGAAAGAGCAATTGGCGAACGGTTTAGATTTAATTGGCGAGGTGAACAAATCCGCCAAATCGGCTGCGGTGGGTTTTTTCGTCAAGACCGGCTCCCGTGACGAAACCGAACAGATAAACGGGGTCTCGCATTTCCTGGAACATATGCTGTTCAAAGGCACTGAAAAGCTAAGTGCCCTCGAAGTTAATGAGGCATTCGACCGGACAGGGGCACAATTCAATGCCGGTACCAGCGAGGAAAACACCGTCTTTTATGCCGCTATTCTTCCGGAATATCTGATCGAGGTTACAGGGCTGTGGATAGAGCTGATGAGGCCGGCACTGAGGGATGATGATTTTAATATCGAAAAAAATGTAATCAAAGAAGAAATTGCGATGTATAAGGACACGCCGAGCTTTGATGTTATGGATAAATGTCAAACATTATATTTCGAGGGGCACCCTTGCGGCAATAGCATACTTGGCAGCGAGGAAAGCATTGACAATCTAACTGCCGAACAGATGCGGGACTATTTTACCAGGCGGTATGCACCAAATAATATGGTGTTGGCCTGTGCGGGCAATTTTGACTGGGAGCAAGTTTGTTTGGTGGCTGAGAAACTCTGCAGTAAATGGCAAAAGCAAAATGTTTATAGAAGGCTTGAAAATTGTGGGGGAAGCGGAAAGAGGAAGAGAGCCGAGAAATCAAATTTGGTTCGTGAACATATATGTCTTATGAGTGCCGGAGTGTCCGCTCAGGACCCGAGGAGGTTTGCCGCTTCGCTTTTAGGGGTTATCGTCGGTGACAATGTCGGGTCACGATTTTTCTGGGAGCTGGTTGATAAGGCATTAGCCGAGGCGGCAGCAATGCAGTTCAGGCCAATGGATGGCACAGGGGTGTTTTGCAGTTATATTCGCTGCGGTAATGAGAACGTTACCAAAGTGCTCGATATCGTTACCGGCATTTTCCAAACTTTGTCCAAAGACGATGTGACCGAAGATGAATTAAGAAAGGCAAAAAACAAGGTATTAAGCGCTTTGGTTATTGAGAATGAGCTGCCGATGGGTCGGCTGAGTCACCTGGGTTCTAACTGGATATATCTGGAGCAGTATCGTACTGTCCAGGACGACATCAGTGCGATTAAGGCTGTTACCGTTGACGATGTTAATGTGCTGATAGAGCACTTTAGTCCGGGTGAATTTACGCAGCTTTCTATAGGGCCTGCGGGAAAATTAGTTATTGGTAATTAGTGAGTGGTGAGCAGTTAATTGGTGAGCAGTAATAAACTAACTCAAAGTGACCTATTTGGGTTGAATACCAACTATAACTCTTTTATTGACAATAACATAAGGCAATTTGTCATTCTGAACGAAAGAAGCTTGCCCTGAATAAGCCGTAGCCCTGAGCGCAGTCGAAGGGGTAGCCGAAGGGTGAAGAATCTCTTCCTGCACAAGTCCCGATTTATCGGGATTAACCTCATTCAT
>JBDRTM010000179.1:0-4356 GCA_043824065.1 Planctomycetota bacterium
TGGACGCCAACCTGACCGCAACGTTTATCGGGGACAAGCGAGTCCTGGCTGATATTAAGCTATTAGCAGAATCCGGATATGGCGAGGACAACTTCGGCAACAACATTCCTCTACCGGACAAACTTGGGTACCTGCGCCGATGAGCCGGGGATAATCCCGCTAAAGAAAAAGGCAAAATAAATTGTCATTGCGAGGCCCGAAGGGCCGTGGCAATCTCATTTGTTATAGAGGTGAAGTAAGTCGATGGAGACAAGGCAGTTCTATGTTTACATAATGACCAATAAGGTGAATACTGTCCTGTACACAGGTATAACGAATGATATTAGGAGGCGGGTGTATGAGCATAAGCAAAAACTCATAGAGGGATTCACAAAGAAATACAATATCGTGAAACTTGTTTACTATGAAGCATTTGCAGATTGCACAAGTGCTATCGAAAGAGAAAAACAAATCAAAGCTGGATCACGAAAGAAAAAAGAGGAGCTAATAAACAGTATAAATAGAGAATGGTATGACCTGTATGATAAGTTATGAGATTGCTTCGCTGCGCTCGCAATGACGTATTGGTTGTGTCATTGCGAGGAGCGCAGCGACGAAGCAATCTCAAAATGTCTAAGGGCTTTTCGCATAGCAGCTTTGTTCCTATTGTGTTAATATCCATACGTGTGGGTAGCTAAAAAATAGGGGGTAACTAGTATCTGTTGCGAAAAACGAAAATCGACGATGTCACCCCTGCACCTGCTTTCGCAGGTGTAAACTTGTCCCCGCGAAAGCGGGGAGCAGGGGTCCAGAGCGAAAAACTGGATTCCCGCTTTCGCGGGAATGACAAATACTGTTTCCGCAACAGATTCTAAATTAGGAATGAACCTAAGCTCAATTAGTGCGGGATGGCAATCTCGACCCCTGGCATTTTAGATGGATATAGAAAGGATTAAAGATGGCAAAGGGAATTGTTATCTATTACTCAAGAACGGGTAATACGAAAGAGATGGCCCAGATAATAGCCAAGGCCATGAATGAGGCTGATGTGCCGACCGAATGCAAGTCGGTCAGCGATGTAAAAGCCGAGGACGTGTTCAGCTATGATGCGATAGTAATCGGCTCTCCGACATACTATGGCCAGATGGCGGCACCGATTAAGCAGTTGATAGATGATTTGGTAGGCAGACACGGCCAGCTCGACGGCAAAGTGGGGGCGGCGTTTACCAGCGCGGCAAATATCGGCGGCGGCAATGAGACCACGATTATGGGCATAATAGAAGCGATGCTTATCAGCGGTATGGTAGTCCAGGGCGACCCGAATGGTGACCATTATGGGCCGGTTTCCATTGGCAAGCCCGACCAGAGAGTTCAGCAGCAGTGCCGGCGCCGTGGTCAGAGAATCGCAGAATTGACCAAAAAACTGGCAGTCCGATAAGCCGGTAATTCTGCCTTGAGAGTACTGTAAGCTTCATTAACGCCCGAAAAGAGGGTGAAATCCATCAAATTGGGACAAAATAAATATTGATTTTTTTACAAAAAAAAGGCCTTTTTCTTTGACAAAATAGTGATGTGCCGTTAAGTTTTTACCGATTTTAACCCAAAAATAGCGATTTTAATCCGGAAATAGAAATCTAAATCCACAATGTGGAGGAATATTTAATGCAAGAGTATGAAGACCTGAAAGTGCTGGTTACTGAAATTGAAGCTGATATCAGCAAAGCCGAAGGTGGAAACAAGGCAGCAGGGACACGAGTCCGCAAGCAAATGCAGAAAATCAAGCAGTCTGTTCAGGTTGTTCGCAACCGCGTTCTTGAAATCAGATCAGCCCAATAAACCATCGGGTTCCCGCCTTGCGGGGTCCCTACCAGGTATTTGTAAATGCTTGTCTAATTGCGCATCGTGTGTTGCGCATCGTGTGTTGTGCGCGGTGCGTATTGAAGCATTGCGTATGAACGGCTCTGAGACAATGCGCAATACGAGAGCGCAGAGTGTTTTTTTCGAGGTCAATAATGCCCCCTCCTTTATTGTTTAATTTGTCGCAAATCGATCTTAAAGCAAATCCTGTTTTTGACAAAGAAGCAATTGGCAAAGTAAATCCACAGCGATTTGAGATGCAGCAGCTCGACGGCATCCTTTGGTATGATAAGGAAAAGCGTTTGATTTTGGGCTATAAGGATGTAAGAGAGGACGAATTCTGGGTTCGCGGCCACATCCCGGGTCGGCCGGTGATGCCTGCGGTAATAATGGTCGAGGCGGCAGCCCAGCTTTCGAGCTTTTTTACAAAGCAGGTTTATGAAGAGAAGGGATTTATCGGTTTTGCAGGTATAGATACGGCGAAGTTCCGCTCCATCGTCGAGCCGGGACAAAGATTATATCTGCTTGGGCATATTACAAAATACAAGCACCGGAAAAACACCACCCATGTTACAATAAGTGTACAAGGAGTCGTTGAAAATACTATGGTATTTGAAGCGGTTATCTCCGGTATGCGAATTTAAGCGCTCAGACGGTGGAGGGCTTAGAAATTCGGCGTTTAGCGAATAGCCCCAAGGGGATTCGAATTCGCCTTCGGCGAACAAGCCCCTTTAGGGCTTGCCTTGCCCGCCGGAGGCGGGCCCTGTTGCCGGATATAGCTGATTGAGAAACTCTCTACCAATCCCGCTTTTTAGGAATTTTTCCCTTCTTCGTGCAAATTTGTAATCTGGATATTTTTCTTTATGGAGAAGCCTAAATTGCCCAACTATCTGGGCGCCTTTGGTGTGTCCTGCTCTATGTTCAGCTAACCTGCGAGTAAGGTTATTGGTTATCCCTACGTATCTTTTTTCTTTTCCCTGAAGCACGTAAACGGTCACTGTCATAATTATAATAGCCCCAAGGGGATTCGAACCCCTGTTGCCGGGTTGAAAACCCGGTGTCCTAGACCTACCTAGACGATGGGGCCAAGAGAGCTTAAAAGTTAAAAATAAAAGCTTAAAACCAAATCTAAAAAACCCAAACCAATAATTATAATAGCACAGTTGCCCTTCGTTGGGCAACTAGTTCAACAGTTTTAACTTTTGCGTTTTAACTTTTGAATTTCCTTTAATCCATAGCGATTGCTTCCTCAGGACAGGCATCAACACAAACCCCGCAATCAACGCACTCTTCGAGGTCAACCGATGCCTTCTCGGAAGCCATGCTTATAGCCTCGCTGGGGCATTCAGCTACACAAGTTTCACAACCAGTGCATTTTTCCTCATCTACTTTAGCCGGCATTTACACAACCCTTTCAAAAAACCTTAAAACTTACTACTTATTGAACTTTTGCAAAAGTCTTGTTACCAAATAGAATACGGAATGTTACAAAATTATGACGATATTACAACCTATTTTTGAGTAAATTTTACAGGGCAGCAAGATGGTGAGTGGTGAGCGGAGTAAGTGAACTAAAGTTTGGAGTGCCTAAAGTGACACGTAAGTGTCATCCTGAGGCGAAGCCGAAGGATCTGGTCAACGAAAAAGAGATTCTTCACTTCGCTGCGCTGCGTTCAGAATGACAGCAAAGCTGGCACTTTAGCTCACTTTAGGCACTTTTGAATTTCTTCTATTAGCTCCCTCAACTTTGCCGCGTTTTGGGAAATGCAAAAATCCTTTAGAACATGTTCGCGGCCGGCTTTTCCGAACTGCCTGATTTTGTCCATATCTTCGAGAAGCTCTTTTAAGATTTGTGCCAGCGCATCGGCGTTTTTCTCCGGAGCCAGCCGGCCTGTCAGGCCGTCTTTAACCAGCTCCGGAATACCCGATATATTAGTTGATACAACCGGCACCTCGCATGCCATTGCCTCCATCATCGCAACGGGAATGCCGTCCATATCCCCATCAGGCGTTTTAACACAAGGCATAAGAAATATACAGGCCCGGCTAAAAAGCTCCGTTAGCTGGTCATTTGGCCTGGCGCCAAGTAGTTTAACGCTATCCACCAAATGCAACTGTCTAATCAATTCCTCAAGGTGCCTGCGTTGTGGCCCATCTCCTGCAATTTCGAACAGGAATTTTACATTATTGTCCCGCAGTTTAGCACAAGCCCTTATCGCAACGTCCAGACCCTTTTTCGGGCTGAGTCTGCACACACAAATTATTCTGCCGGGCTCCGGTTGACGAGAAACAGACCTGAATTTTTCCACGTCTATCCCGCAATGTACAACACGACACAAATCGGCGACAGAGTTGCCACAAGTGTTGCGCAAATATTCGATATTGAATTGAGAAACAGCAGCTATGAATTTGCATTTGGCTAATCGCATTTGTAAGCTGCCCGGACTTCTTGTAAATATGTCAAAGGCGTGAACGGTACAGGAGACGGGCAGGTCAGTCAACATCCCTATCATCAAGCCA
>JBDRTM010000180.1:0-15765 GCA_043824065.1 Planctomycetota bacterium
CTCCTCTAAAAAAATTTAAAATAATTGTGAATTTATGCTTTGGCCACACACCAAAACACTCGATGTTTACAATAAATAAACATCGAAAATCAAAAATTACAAATCGTAAATTGTTTATATCTGCCCAGGATAACTTTTTTACGATTTGCTAAAACCTTTACGATTTGCCGATACCTCCTTCCTTATAAAAGCCCAAAATGAGCTGTTAAATGAATAGATTTTACCTGCGGTGCACAAAGTTTTTAAGCTTTGTCCCTTCCTCAATCCTCCAGACAGGCTAATTTACCTGAAAATTACAGGCATTTCACCCGCTAAAAGGCCAAAAACCACGTTTTTTAACTATCCTACTTATACCAAATTATCTACCTTCCCGTCAATAAAAATCTTTGGATTATGAGTGGGAATCTATTCTTGATGTGGTTGTGTTTAAGGCTCCTCACAGGCCATCTAAACGACGAACTCGTCTTGAGGAGTATCATAAAAGAGTCTTTTGTCAGAAATTGCCCTTGATCTCGCAAACAAAAAGGTTTAAGCCCAACTGTAAAAATTACCGCTCCTTCACAGTCGCGGCTCTGAATTTAATTTATATAGAATGGTGGGGCAAGCCCCACCCTACCTTTTGAAATGACAAATGATTCCGTCAGCCGGGGCCGGATTTCCGCTGGGCTACAATATTGATTAGTCAATAGTCATACGGTTTTTTGCCCTGCTTTATTCGGATTTTCGTCTGCATCTGACGCAGGGTGTCGGTTAAAAGTTCCGCCAGTTTCTTATCGCCCACATTCTTTGCCTGCTCAGCCGTTATCGCTTTGCCATAGCAGACCGAAATCGAGCCTGGCGAAAACAGCTTCTTATGTCTCGGCCATGCCGAGACAGGCAGGCTCCGCCAAGAGGAGATAATATTTGTGCTCGGCGTTTTGACTTGGGTGTTTCCATTGACGTGCCCGAAGAGTATAATGCAGAGTTGAAAGTTAAGAGAGTTTTAGCATATTGGTCATAGAAACCCATGCGAGTACATAGTATAGTTCTGTGGAGGATTAAACGATGTTTTATTTTTTTGAGATTTCAAAAGGTTCGACGAGGAAGCTGGCAAGCTACGATGTCCCGCATATCAGGATAATTAACATCCTCATTCTTGTGATGACCACTTGGTTGTATACAGGCCCGGTTCAGGCCGCGTCTTCTTCGGACGGTGGTTCACTCGTGCCGCTCAATCGATTTCCTCGGATGGTTCAGGAATATTTCGTCAAATCCGTACATCGTATCGAACAACAAGCGAATCAACGACGAGCGGTCCTGAAGACCCGGGCCGAGGCCGAAGCATACGTGCGTGAGGTTCGTGAGAGGATACAGCAGAGCTTCGGGCCCTGGCCTGAGAAAACGCCGCTCAAGCCGCGTATTACCGGCGTCGTCGAGCGGGATTTGTATAAGATAGAGAAGATAATCTTTGAGAGCCGGCCCAATTTCCTTGTCACCGCTAACTTGTATGTGCCGAAGGGGCGGACATTTCCGCTCCCCGGCGTTGTGGGAACCTGCGGTCATTCGGCAAATGGAAAAGCAGCGGAGGCGTACCAATCCTTTGCACAGGGATTGGCACGGCAGGGCTATGTAGTGTTAATTTATGACCCCATCGGACAAGGCGAGCGCCTGCAGTACCCGGACGAGGATTTGAAATCGAGGATTGGCGTCGGTGTCCGCGAACATCTGTACGCCGGCAATCAGCAATTTTTAGTGGGTGATTTCATTGGCTCCTGGCGGGCCTGGGATGGCATACGCGCCCTGGATTACCTGCTAACGCGTGAAGAAGTCGATCCGAAACAAATCGGTGTCACCGGGAACTCCGGCGGAGGCACAATGACGACCTGGTTGTGCGGCGTCGAAAGCCGCTGGACAATGGCTGCTCCGGGCTGTTTTGTTATCACGTTCCGCCGTAACCTGGAAAACGAGCTTCCCGCCGATACCGAGCAGTGTCCACCGCGGGCGCTGGCTCTTGGGCTGGACCATTCTGATTTTCTTGCTGCGATGGCACCGAAGCCGGTTATCATTCTGGCAAAGGAGAAGGATTACTTTGATGCCCGCGGCGCTGAAGAGGCTTATCGCCGGCTCAGCGGCCTGTATAATCTGCTGGGAGCCAGGAAGAATGTCGGACTCTTTATCGGCCCGGGCTACCATGGCTACTCCCAGGAGAACCGTGAGGCTATGTATCACTGGTTCAACCGTGCTACGGGCGTCCCTGATGTACAGAGCGAACCGGAGCTGGTTATTGAGAAAGATGAAACACTGTGGTGCGCGCCGCGGGGACAGGTCTGTGAGTTGAATTCGCGGCCGGTCTATTCGTTTACAAAGGCCAAATCGCAGGCGCTGGCCAAAAAGCGGCGCAGTAATCTCTCTGCGTCTGCGCTCAAGCGGCGTATGGTTAAGGTGCTGCGGCTCAGTGAATGGGACAGTTTGCGGGTTAATAAGGCGATTCCCGAGTATCGCATCCTCCGTAATTGGAGTTCACGTGGATACCTTAGGCGGTATTGGACTACCTATACTATCGAGACAGAGCCGGGGATTTTTGCCGTGGTGTATCGTCTTTCCGATGAGCGGCTGATGTCGCGACCACCCAAGGACAGAGACGGGCCATATTGTACATCTCGCATCAATCCAGCGACGCCGAGCTGCGGGCCGAACCGCTGGTTAGAGAGCTGCTTGAAGCCGAACCCAGCTCGGCTTTTTACGCGTGCGATGTGCGGGGCATCGGAGAATCACAGCCAAACACGTGCAGCCAGAATTCGTTTCTCGATGCCTACGGCAGCGATTACTTCTATGCGATTCATTCCATCATGTTAGACAGGCCGTATGTGGGGCAAAGGACTTATGATTTGCTCCGGGTGCTCCACTGGCTCGAAAGCCATGGTCACGATGAGGTTCATATAGTGGCTAAAGGATGGGGTGCGCTGCCGGCCACATTCGCGGCTGTTTTGTCGGACCAGGTCAAACAAGTTACACTGAAAAACGCCCTGACTTCATACTCCGACATCGCCGAGTCAGAAACTTATGCCTGGCCACTTTCGGCACTTGTGCCGGGCATACTGAAGTCATTTGACCTGCCCGATTGCTACAGGGCTTTGCGGAACAAGAAGTTAAAGCAAATCGACCCCTGGGGGGCGGATGGTGCAAAAGCCACCCAATAAAGTGCCGCTAATGGAACGACCGGCCTGCTCAGGCGTAGCTCCGTGCGACGGCAGGTCCCGCCCTGACGAGTCGACGAGCCGAGTTGGCAAATCAGATAGAGTATTGCAAAAAATTTGAATCTTGATACTATAGTGCAATGGAAAGACTCACAACATTATTACTCATATTCATATACGGCCTGACGTGTATTTCGCTCTCAGGTACGGCAAAGGAAGAGTTTTCCATACGGTCCTCGGTCACGGTCCCGAACAGTTGCGATGTGTCGGATTTATCGTTACCTTCCTGCGTGGTACTGAGTGGGCCGCCACCGGACGAGTTACCCAGATGGAAGTTCCCGCGGACTTCCCGACCGCCGAAGAGGTCAGCCTCCGCGTGGGCCTCTCGGCCAACTAAGATGCTCTTCTAAGATTACGACTCCTGCCGAGACGCAGCTCTGGCCGCGATGCGTCGCAGCGGTGCAGTTTTCGTTTAAGGTTGTCGATGCTCGTATCGATGCTTGTCATAGAAGCTTGAAACTAGGTTTTTCCTCGAGCATCCAATATCGAGCTTCCAGTTTCGATACCAGCTTCGACACCGGCAAACAAGCTTCCTGGATTAGTTCACGTCCCTAAAGTGCAGTTTTCGTTTAAGGTGCAGTTTTCTACAGGCCGTGGACCTCATTTTACTTTTTTGATTTCTCGATTAACGTTTTTAAGAAAACGGGGGCTCCGCCCAGAGCTTTTGACTCATCTGCAGCGCTCATAAAAGCATAAATCTCAATTGTCTCTTCCACAGAGACCGGCACCTTGCCCGTCTGGAAGAATTTGACAATTTCATCGACCAGCGGCTTATAACCTGGCGATTTGCCCTTGACCATGCCCTTGGTGCCGTAAATAAAAACTGCTGCGTCACTCTTGCCGCCGCGGAGGTCCCTGAAAGTTCCGATTCGACCGTCTTTCCAAACCCCGACGACCAGGTCGATGCTTTCCGTACGATACCGTGACACCCTCTCACAGCCTGTTCCCATCACGGCAAACAGCGCCGTAACCGGGTGTATGCCGTACAAGTACAGGTCGGGATGATGCTCAGCCCACGAGCTGGAACCAAACACGTCACAACCTTTTACCTCACCTACACGCTCGTTATTTTGGACTCCGACAATCCCCTCGCCGTAGCGGAAGGAGGAGCTGGACCAGCACGGCACATTGTTTTGCTCAACAAGCCGAAAGAGCTCAATTACGTCCGCCAGATTGGCGGCCACGGGTTTATCTATGAAGAGAGGTATTTTGGCCTTGATTACGGGCCTTGCCTGCTTTAGATGAGGCCGACCATCAACGCTCTCTAATAGCACGCCGTCAACCTTCTCACAGAGTTCTTCAATAGTCGGCACAATCTCAACGCCAAATTGGTCACGCAGCTGATTGGTAAATTTTTCGACACGGTCGGCTGAAGCGGGCATATCGGCAGAGCCGCCCGGATAGCCCGCCACGACCTTGCAGCCATAATTATTCCTGGGGTCGTTGATAATCTTGGTAAAGGCAATCACATGTGACGTATCGAGGCCAATGATGCCAATACGAAATGTTTTTTCCTTTGCCTGGCAGACAGGGCAGAACGTCAGGAACTCACTGAATAATATGGCTGTTAGTAATACTCGACTCATCATTAAATGCTCCTTTCAAATCACGCTCTCTTGGCCCGAAAAGACGATATTTTCTCACCACACCGTCCTGGATGTATGATAAGCTACTAATTCTTAGTTACTCAACTTGACTGGTTTTTTTTACATAAGTATAGCTTTGACAAGAGCATATGCAACTTGTCATTCTGAGCGCAGCGAAGAATCTCACACTCGGAACGGGGCAAAACCCTATTCTAAGGCCAGATGCTTCCCCTTCGACTTCGCTCAGGGCTAAAGGCCATTTTCGCTCAGCATGACAGTTTAAAAGTCAGTCAAGTTGAGTTAGTTAGTCTTCCAAATAAGACAAGTAACTACACCCGTTCGGGCACAACGAAAGGCTTTCTGTAGCTGCGGGAAAGATGTTCATTGGCTCGTTCGCTGAATTCGCCTACGAACTTTTCCTTGTCGGAATCCATTGTCAGCCATGGTCCAAGAATCCGGGGGGACTTTTGTACGTCCACGACATTGAGTAAGAGGTGCTCCTGAAAACGCTCGAACGCATCCAGCAATTCCTTATTTGACTTAGTCGATTGCACTATTTCATCGCGCGAGGCTGCCTGGCCGAGCCTATAGGAAATATTCCCCATGTGACACAAGGCAGTAGAAAGATGCCCTTCGAGGATATCGGCGTTAAGGTCGCTGACTTTACGGCTGCGCACAGCCTTGATGAAGTTTGCGTGGTGACTGCCGCCTCCCGAGACTTTAAACTGCTTGAGCTTTTTGCCGTCATAGTCGTAAGCCCAACCGCCGGCATAGTAGCCGCCCTCACATTCAATCACCACGCTGGTGCGAATGTTACGGTAGGTGGCATCCATGGCCTTATCCCCTTTCTTTCGCGGCAGGTTACGCATCTCAAAGATGATTGGTGCCGGCTTGTAATCAAAGAACGCTACCTGAGCGTTGGGTGTCTGCCTGTCGTCGTCCCAGAGAAACTTGCCGCCAAAGCTAATCACCCGTGGGGCCAGGGTGGAATAGCCCAGCGCCCAGCGGCACGTGTCGATGCAATGAATGCCATTATTACCCAGGTCTCCATTGCCGTAAGGCCACTGCCAATGCCAGTCGTAGTGCAGGTTCTTGCGCATAAGCGGCGCCTTGGGCGCCGGCCCAAGCCAGAGGTTATAATTTACGTTTTCGGGTATAGGCTGAGGACCATCTACTTTGCCGATAGGGCCGCGCGGGCTAAAGTAGTAGCAGCGTGCTCGAAGTATCCGGCCAAGTTGACCCTGCCGGATATATGCAAACGCCTGCATAAGCCCCTCGTCGGAGCGATTCTGGGTGCCTGTCTGCACAATTCGGTTGTATTTCCGGGCCGCTTCGACCGTCTTGCGGCCTTCCCAGATATTGTGTGAGACCGGCTTTTCGACATACACGTCCTTGCCGGCCTGGCAGGCCCAGACCGTAACAAGTGAATGCCAATGGTTGGGTGTGGCCGTAATAACAGCGTCGATATTTTTGTCGTCCAGCAGCTTGCGATAGTCAACGTAAGTATCAACCTTTTCATTGCGTTCTTTGAGCTTCTTGACTTCCCGGTCGATAAAATCTCGGTCCACATCACACAGCGCCACCACTCGGACGCCGGGGATTTTGCTAAACCATTTGATATGATTGCTCCCCTGGCTGCGAAAACCCACCACGGCCACGCGAACATCATCATTGGCACCAAGTACACGGGCGTAGGGCGCCAAAGTCATAGCGACACTCCCGGCCAATGAACGTTTCATAAGAGTACGACGGGTAAGGCGTTTCATAATTGTTGTCTCCTTATTTGATATTTTCATTTAGCAACATCACCAGATTTGGCAGGATAATATACCAAATCTGTCTCGAAAATGCAATCATTTTCGTCATCTAATCGAAACCGTCATAAAAAATACCAAGGCACACAGAAACAGACAACTTTTGATTGAATAACACAAAAGTAGGTGGTAGGTAGGGTGTGCACTGCACACCATTAAAGAAAAGGTGGGCGGTGCCCACCCTACCATGTCTATTTTTATTATCTATATCAGTGAAGAGAGATAATAGATTATGCTGGCTATCGTCACGCCAATCGAGATAAGCATGGCGATGTTCCAAACCAGTGCTTTTATGCCCCTCGGCTTGTCTTCGCCGAGATACTTTTTGCTGTTGTTGAGGATGAAGAAGGCAATGAAGGCGATGGGCAGCATTAGTCCGCAAATTGCCGAGGCAGGTATGGCGACCCAGGGCCCCAGATACTTCCAGAGCACCACACCGGCTACGGCTGGTGCCGGTAGCAGGCAGGCCAGCCGGTAACGCCAGCCGCTCGGCTCGATGCCAAATATCTCGCATACGGCAAAGCCGCTAATAATCATGTGCATAGTAATCGAGCTTAAGGCCATTCCCAATATCCCTAAGCCAAAAACTATTCGCGAAAAGAACATGCTCAATCCCGCAGACTCAAGCATGGCCGCTGCCGTGATGGGTGATAGTTTCGCAGAGCCCGAAGCAAATTGCACGGGGTCATAAATGGTACAGCCGGTCGCAATGACCATAAGAGACGTTGCGATACAAAACGGCAGCAGCATGCCGGTAATCAAATCGAATCTGGACAGGCCTCGATGTTCCTTGCCCCAGCCGCGTGCAAGTAAAGTATAAGGAAAAAGAAATGTGGCGTTTATCCCGGTAGCTGCGCTAAATGCTGCCATTACAATAGAAACTCCCCGCGGATCCGTCGGAATATGCAGAGGTAAGAATCCTTTGAATAGTTTCCCCCACTGCACACCTCCTTCTATTGCTCGGCGCACTATTACAATCGTGAATGCGAGGATAATCATCCAGACCAGACCTTTGAGGATACGTTCATAGAACCTGACTCCTCTATATCCGCTGCCATAACACCAGGTAACAGTCGTTGAAATGACCAGGACAACAAGGCCAATTACAATCAATAGCACCATTTGCGCCCCAGATGACGACGGCTCCCAGCCCGTCACGGCCTTAATCATGTCATCGGTCATGCCGGCAGCCAGCGCGTATTGGGGCAAATGCCAAATTATCGTTGCCAATAGCGCCCCAATTGCCCAGCTCCAGGCAACAACAGGATGGATGTAGCGCTTCATTGCATCAAAAGGCCGGACCCCGGTAGATAAGGTTTGATACGACATGGCTGCAAACAGAATAATGCCTAATGCCATCGCCAATGGCTGGACCCAAAGCAATTTATACTCAAGGAATGCACCGGCAAAAAGAGAGGCCATAGCACTTCCACTTCCCAGCACCAGGGCGCTCTGAAGCCAGCCGGGGCCTGTTTTGCCAAAATATCCCTTCCACCGCACCAGAAGGCCTTTGCCCTCAAGCTCTGCCAGAGCAGCCTTTTCTTTAGCAAGGACCTCCGGAGCCGATGCGGTAAACATCGGCAATCCCCTCGCTAAATCGTTCCGCCGAAAGGCGTCCCTTTCGGGACTGTCAGAAGTTCGGTCTTGTCGGGGCTTCATTAAATATATCCTACCGTTCTTGTGCCACTTCTGCTGCCTGCACCTGTGGTTACCTCGCCACAGGTGGCGCAGGTACAGGTGACGGGAAACATGGACCTTATGAGCCAGCCGGAAAACTCAAGCTGTCCAGAGGATTCGTTCCGTGTTTCCTTTCATCTTCATCAGTATAATTCTTCTTCATCAGTCATCATCAGGGTCGGCGTTATCGCCTATGCCGTCGCCATCCGTGTCTTGCCATTCTTTTGCGTCCAATGGGAATACGTCCCAGGGGACAGATTTCGCTCTGTCCACACCGTCACCATCAAAGTCTAATTCCTCATAATCGGCAATTTCATTTTTATTCTCGTCATCTCCGATGCCATCTCCATCATTATCGGCATCAAGGTTATCGCCAATCCAATCCATATCTTTATCTTCCCACTCTTGGGGTTCCAGGGAAAAGGCGTCCCTTTGGTCGGGTACGCCATCCTGGTCATCATCGTCGTCAAGATGATTGGGCTTTCCGTCCTTGTCAATATCCGGCGGTCCGTCCGGCGTGATAAGAAGAGCAATGTCCACCGTGAACTCCGGGACATCAAGAGTGTTTCTTCCAGCAGAGACGTTAATGGTTTTGAGAATCGCAGCGTTCTCAGGCGAGTACCAGTATCCCGTTGCAGTTTTCGGCACGTCCAGAGTAATAGTGATACCTTTTACAGGATTGATATGGTCGCTGAAGTGATGCAGATAAACGCCGGCCCTTTCCTTTGAGGCCAGGCCATAAGCTCGAACAGCCTCCGGATGTGAGACCTTCAGGCCGACCATACGAATGTCCCCGTCGAGGCGATAGGCAAAATCCTGCATTGCCCGTACATATTCCCGTTCCTTTGGGCCAAGCCAGATATTCATATAGTGGCCGTCCCGGGCGTAGCTGGTATTCCAGAAGATAAAGGCAATCTCGTTGAAAAATGCCGTCCAATTTCGAATTCGCATCCGCAGAGCTGAGCCCTCGTCCCACACACCACCGACGCCCGGAGGCCGCGGCTTTCGCCTGTCAACACGATTGCCCTGCTCACCGACAACTACGGGCTTATTATATTTCTTCCAATTCTTTGCTCTCGATGCTGTTACCATGTCGGATTCAAGCTCGTTTTCCCTTTGATACCAATGCGGGGCGTTAATTTCGATACCGGCAAGCTCAGGCCTTTCCCAGCTTGTGGTAACAGGATGCCGGTACGGGTCAAGTGACTTTAGATAGGGAACCATGATTTCATACCAATGGTCATCGGCCTTTTGCTCGTTGAGAAATTCCCAGAAATCCACATACGCTCCCCATCGGTCAACGCTGTACTTGATGAATCTTTTGACTTTTGACATTTTTACTTCGTCGTCCTGGGGACTCCTTACGGAGAACGGCTGGTCATTGAATGCCTCTCGAAAGCCAAAGATTCCGTAAAAAATCCGGAAGCCATACTTGCGGGCGCACTGCAGCAGCTCATCCGTCATAATAGCTTCCTGGGCGAGGTAGTGGTCCAGGTCGCGATCGAGCGGGTACGAGCAGTTCTGCTGCGAGAAGCGGTACAGATTGAATCCGCATTGCGAGAAATACCGGAAATAAACATCGGCATTTTGCGGGTTGCAGGACGGCCCGCGCACGAACATAGGCCCGGCAGGCAGCGGCGGCGGGTCCTTCAGGTCTGTCCGGAAAGGTCCCTCCATCGAGCATTGGTCTAAAACTGAGCCGGTAGCGGAATTGTCACCCCAGCAGTCCTGAAGACCGATAGGAAAATATGGACTTCCATCGTCAAACACAAAGCGAAAAGGATTCGTTGGATGGCGCCGGACAAACCCGGGATTCGGTTTTCGTCCTTTCACGCAGGTAAAGATGCCTTCACCTACTGCCTTTCGGCCTTTCACATTTCTAAACACAAAGTTGTATTTCCATTTGCCGGGCTCCCGGGGAGCAAATCGCGCCTTCCACAAATCCTGCTTCTCAAAGTCATAAACCACCTGCTGTCTTTCTCCTCTGTCGGTCTGCATTGTGCTGGTATGGATTCTCGCTCCGGATGAAGAACCGTAATGAAATCCACCGATTCGAATCTGCTTTTTCGAGGGAGAAGTAAAGACAACATCAATAGCTGCGTCAAAAAAAGGATTAACATAGTCATTTTCGTGCCTGAAGGTGATTTCAAAGACTTCGTATTGCGGCACTATCTTTATGTTCTGAGCGTGCTCTACGCCTTCAAGAGTATCCGTTGAATCCTTGACTTCAGCAGGCGGTGTGACCCGGCAGGAGCCACAAATTAAGATTAGAAGCACAATATCAAACATTAGAGTTATTTTTGATACCATTGTCCTGCCCTTTGCTTCAAATTGCCCGATACGCCTAATCAATTAAGTGAGCTAAAGTGCCTAAAGTGAGCTAAAGTGAGCTAAAATTACCCAGTTGTAGAAGCTTGTTTGTCGGTGTCTCCGCAGGATGCCTTACGGCAGAAGCTGGTATCTCCGCAGGATGCCTTACGGCAGAAACTGGAAGCTCGATATTGGATGCTCGAGTAGAAGCGAGTTTCGAGCCCCTGCTTGTGGCTGGCAGGGGCATCGATACGAGCATCGACAACCTTAAACGAAAGTTACACTTTATGCACTTTGAACTTTAGGATTTCGGTCGGTCCCTTAACATTATCTATTTCATGCCGACTCTAAAGACCTAATATATCGGCTTTGCTCTTCGGCAACAACCAAAAAACCTTCTCCAATCCGAAAGAGCACCTGCGCCTGCGTTACGCCTCTTCTTGCGTTCGCACCTGTGCCTGCATTACCCCATTTGCTGTCTGCGACAGCAGACAAAGGAATGCAGGCAAGAAAGCAGGAACAGTGCAACCGCCCGTATTCGTGTAATCCCCGTCGGTTGCTTCTCAACGCGAAACTACAGACGTGCGAGCGAAGCACAGAACGGTCCCATCCTTAAGAGAAACTACGACTCGACCTTTGCTGTCGATGGCCAGGCCCCAGGAAACAGCAGGCGATGGCAATCCGCCAGACCAGAGCAGACTTCCGTCTTCCAGATTCAAGGCAATAATCTTTGACTTTTCAGCAACCACCACGGCATTACTGCATACTGCGATAGCGATGCTTTGGCTGCACTCGTAACTCCACAAAGGTTCCTTCCTGATGCCTAACTTCGCCCAGTCCACGAGGAACTGGTTTCGCGGATTCGCCATACTTCGGTTCAGGGCCTTCCTATCTATATGGTCGAAACACAAAATCCGCTTGCTGTTCTGGTTGCTCACCCAGACGACGTCTCGGCCGGAGCTCGACGTGAGAAAGACCTTGCTAAAGACAGTAGGATCAAAGACGTCGTACCTCGGGTCGGCATAGAAGGGCTTGCCACAAGAGACGACATAATCTCCCAGCAAAGAAAGCTCCCAGCCGCGCGGGCTGTGCGATAAGAGGACGTTGTTTTGCGTGAGGCTTTGGACCAGGTCGGGGTCGTTAAGGCATTTGCCGTCCTTCGTATCATAAATTGCGGGCGAAACAGCGTTGCCGCCGGCCAGATAGAGCTTACCGTCGTTCAGCAGAAGATGGCCTTGAACGCCTACCCCGGAGCGGGCTTGAGGGTCGAGATGTCCGGACGTGTTGTTCTGCCACTTTATCCGGCCAGTCGCCGCATCCAGTGCATAGACATAGGTGCCGTCATAGTTAGCGATGCCGGCCGCCACATAAGCGATGCCATCTTCGACAACGACTCCGCCGGCCGCCGGCCAGGTGGAAAGCAGCGCACCATAAACAGGTATCTTCCGCTCGGCTGGGGCTGCCCGAAAACGCCAGAGCAGCCGTCCTGTCGCTGCTTCAAATGTATAGAGCCATCCGTCGCCGGAACCTACCAATGCCCGCCCTTGCCAAATAGCTGGCGGAATTCGGACCGCCCCGCCCGTATAGGCCTTCCACCACAGCTTGCCCGTTGCTCCATCCAGCGCCCGGACAATACCGTCGGGACCACTGATGAATATCAGCCCACCGGCTGCGACCGGGGCCGTAGGGGCCGGGGCTGTCGAAGGGGCAGGCGTCTGCGGCTCATAAGACCAAAGCAGCTTACCCTTTTCGGGGACAGCTGCTTCTGTTGTGGCACTGCAGATATTATCCGCCCGAAAGGTCGGCCAGTCAGCCGACGATTCAGGGAGACTCGCAACATTCATCACATCGACGGCAGCTTTCTCAAGATGCTCGGCCTCAGTTGCCCGTGGGGTGAAGTCGAAGCTGCCTGCCGGCCCAAGGCAAGTGACACCGTAGAGCGTAACTTGACAGTCACAGGCATACGGCCACCAGTACAACAAGCCGTTCGCGATAGTAACACCATCGTGGCAGGGTGGACGCATAGGCGAAACTAATTGTGGGTTGTAGCTGGCCAGGTCGAAGCGAGTCGAGCCGCCCCGAGCTCGATAGAAGATAGCATCGAGGGTGCTCGTCGGTCGAGTGCAAGACCGGCGGCCTGTCCTAAGCTCCGCTAATACCTCACCGGTGAGCGGAGCAAATTTCTTACTGAGGCTGCCTTGGTCATTCTGACCACTAATGGCATAAAGCCCGTCATCCCTTAAGACTAACTGGAAATTACCGTAGGGGTCGCTCCATAATACCTCGCCGTTTTTGGTCGAGACAGCAAGAAGCTTGCCGACCTGTGGGCCGGCAAAGTACAACGCATCGTCACTGCATTTCACATAGCAAGTCGTTCGCCAGTTGAAGCTTGCGCCCTGCCGATTCATATAACTGCCGAGGGCATTGAAAAGCTCGGGGGCATTGTTGGGGGTCCGGCGCCAGATTGGTTTGCCGGTCTTTGCATCCAGACATGCAAGGTACGACCCGAAGCGAAAGATATAGATTCGTCCGTTCTTCATACACATGGCCCGGCTGTCAACCGGCCCGGCCTCGTGATAGCTCCACAGGACCTTTTTCGTTTTTGGGTCGATGGCCAGTACATTGCGACCGAAGCCCCACGGATGGGTCATGTACGCCTTCTCGCTGTCCCTGATGCCGTCAGGCTGATTAAAGCCCTTTGATATCGGGTTCCACGGCCAGCCATGTCTTTCGCGCCGCCAGCGCATGGTGGGGTCTTTTTGCTCCTGCTCTCCGATTAACGCGAAGAGAATTCCATCTTCCATACCCAGCCACTTCCAAAATGTTCCACCGGCAACATTTAACGGAGGAATTATCTCATCCTCGAGCTTGCCGGTCGCTGCGTCGATGACTTTACACGAGCTGTCATCAGCCGCATAGAGCGTTGTGGGTGTTGCAACCATCGTATTGCGATGGACCATTATGCCGGGCGTTATGTCGCGCTGCCAGAGAATCGTACCGTTGTAACCATTGAACGCAACAAGCTTATTGAGGAACGGCTCCTCACGTTTCTTGAAGGCCACGTGTCCGAATGCCTTGAATACCCGGCCTGCCGAGGCGACTGTCATCTGAGGCACCGGCGCATAGCGGGGGTCGGCCAGAAACTGGGTCAGATAAGGCGCGACAATTATACGGTCTCTCGATTGGGGGTTGTTATCGGGACCATGATAGGGATGGCTCCAGTCGTCTGCTCCTTCGGGAAGAGGCTTGATGAGGACCTTGCGTCCCAACACAGCCTTGCCGCCGGGCCGAAGCACACGAAGCGCCTCCTTTTCAGAGATGTTTGTTGCCTTACCCACAGCGACGAGTGCATCGGCTATATTGTTAGTCAGATGCAAACTCTTTAACGAACCTTTCTCTACGAAGATACGTGTTCCATAAAGTCCCGCCTCATCAACCGTTCGGCGTGCCGTTTCGACGTCCTGTGCCCGCGGCAGCTGAACGTAAATCAGCAGCTCACTTTCGCGGGCAAGCTTTACGGCAAGCTCACACTTCGTGTCGCCGAGCAATACGCAAATCCCTCGTGCTACGCCGATTTCTTTGAGAATCGGCCTGCCGTCTTCGGCTGCATCAACCAGTGATAAACAGAACAATAAGACGATGATTATCACAAACATTAATCTTTTCATTTTGCTTCCTTTCCGCGAGAGTTTATATTTGGAATCCATCTCGGTACCGAATTGAAATAATCTTTATAAGAATTCCCGAACATTGGACGTATCGGATTTCATGTGCGGTAAAATCACGAGCAGGACTACTCCCAGCACGAGCATTGCTATTCCAAGAATCTGTGAAATGGTCAGGATGCCAAGCTCGTACGGATTGTCGTCCCTGATAAATTCCAGAAGAAATCGACTTAAGCCGTACAGGACAAACATTAGCCCGACCATCGAACCCGGCCGGCTGAGTAGTTTCGAAGCATTGTCCGAACCGGTCCTCTCCAAGCTCTTGCGCCAAAACAAATACAGAATACCACACAACAGCAAAGCATTGGCTGATGAGTAGAGCTGAGAGGGGTGAACGCCAAGACAACGATACCTGCCTTTTGTAACCTCATATCGCTGCTGCTCTGTTAGCTGTTCCAAGGGCTTTGGATACCATTTGCCGTGTTTGTCATAGAAGCTGAGATACTCGGCTTGGGGCAGCTTGAGGTGTGGTTCCAGTCTATTTCTCTTTAGGTCAGGATTAATCTGACTGATGTACACAAACGACCCATAGGGAAAGCGAACACCCCAGGGCAGGTCCGTGGGTTTGCCAAAGCAGTCGGCATTTAAAAAACACCCTATCCGCCCAAATGCCAGGCCCATCATCAGCCCAATTGCCATAAGGTCCAGATACCGGCGAACAGGCAATTTATGATGGTGGAGAAAGAATAACAAAAAGCCGATCGCCGGGACCACTCCACCCAGGAATTCCAGGCCTCCCCGCCATGTGGTGACAACACCGAGAAGATTCCCACGAAACTGATCGAAGTAGTGGACCACGAAGAAGGCCCGGGCGCCCACCACGCCGATGATCAGTGAGTACAGGGCTGCGTTGGTAATCATTGCCGGGTCCAGGCGGGCACGCCGGCTCAATCGTCTCATCGTGAAAAGCGCCGCGAGGAACCCGAGTACCATCATGGGTCCGAAAGTGCCGATGGTCAAGTGGAGGAAGGGTATCTCAAACAAGCGTGGATACATAATAAAACTTTCACTAAACTACTACACTTATACGGAATGTCACGGCTTTCTCCTGTTTAAGCCAACAAGATAACTTTATCTTTACCAGATGAGTCTCGTCAAATGTCCAAGACCCAGTAAAAGCACGCAAACATTAATCCCTGCCATGAGGAGTATGCTAACACGCGGCCAAATGCCATGCAATCCGCAATAACCAATCAGGAGAACAGAACCTCTAAGTGGTATTGATTTATTCTCCGATATGACTTCTGCCATTTTATATACCTCAATCTTTCTACTGATTATATGGATTCCACTTTAGCCGTAGTATTATCGTTTTGTCAAGAAATGCTTCGGGTCAAATCTTGGCCTTAGTACTCTGTCGCATATAATTTGAGGAGTTGTCATTGCGAGGCCCGAAGGGCCGTGGCAATCTCTTGCT
>JBDRTM010000181.1:0-8019 GCA_043824065.1 Planctomycetota bacterium
TGTCGCCCTGAGCGAAGCGAAGGGTCTGGCTGGCAGAAATAAGAGATTCTTCGCTGCGCTCAGAATGACAAATTGTGTTTTAAGATAGTTTCTTAGCGGATGGCCTGTGAAAAAAATAAACGACACATTGATAAGAATTTCAGTTTTGAGGGATGTACATTATGATTAGCAAGTCCTGGTTTTGTGGATTGTTGACGGCTGTTGTTTTGGTTTGCGGCTGCGGTGAAGGAACGAAAACGGTGAAGCTGGAAACAAGCATGGGTAATATCGTCATTGAGCTTAATGAGCAGGCTGCGCCTGTCACGGTGAAGAACTTCCTCGGATACGTGGAGGAAAGTTTCTTTGATGGGACTATATTTCATAGAGTTATACCAGGCTTTATGATACAAGGAGGCGGTTTCACGACGGAAATGGAACAAAAAGAAACGCGTGCACCAATCATCAATGAAGCTGCTAATGGCTTGAAAAATGAGCGGGGCACTATCGCGATGGCCCGGCAAAATGACCCTGACAGCGCAACATGCCAGTTTTTCATTAACCATAGAGACAATGGACCTCTGGACTATGTTGAGAACATCAGGCCGGGATACACAGTATTTGGTAAGGTAACTGAGGGAATGGACGTTGTGGATGCAATCGCATCAGTAAACACAACAACGCGGATGGATTATAATGATGTTCCGGTTAAACCTGTAGTGATAAAATCCGCAAGAGTTTTTTCGGAATAAGTTCGAGATGAAACTGCGGATTAGATGTCGTTAGGTTTTCAATTTTAGTTTGCTGACGAACTGGTGGGCCAGGCGGGTAGGTTCGGGCAGGCGATATTTAACTGCGCAGGAAAGGGTGATTTTTATCGCATCTTTCAGCAGACATTTATTACCCACAGAGACGAAAACCGGCTTGACGTTTGTGCGTGTTCTGACCACTGCACCGATTACCTCGTCGCTCGTTGCTCGTGACTCGTGACTCGTTTGGCGTTTTGTGCTCTCCTTATCTGTTAATAGGCTATATTCGCCCTTTTCAAGCGGAGGTTCCTCAAACTGGCCGATTAGTCTGCTTTTTGCACAGCCGATGGTTGGCTTATCGAAAAATAATCCCAGATGGGCCGCCAGACCGAGCCGGCGAGGATGGGCTATGCCCTGGCCGTCAATGATGAATAAATACGGCTTAGTTTTGAGTTTTTCAACCGCGGCGATACAGACCGGAGCTTCGCGAAAAGAGAGCAGGCCGGGTATGTAAGGAAAGGTAACTTTTCGTAGGGCACTTGTTGTTTCCACGGGGACGAAATCCGGCAGCTTTAACACTACAACGGCCGCAATGATTTTTTTGCCGTCCTTGCTAAAGGCGCAATCGATACCAGCGATTAGTTTTGGTGGTTTTTTTAGGGGGACAAGCTGCACTTTTGAGGCGAGATTCTTCTGGCAGTCTCGCGCCTGTGAGTAAGACAAATTCCAGCTATGTAGTTTCTTTGTTTTCATAATAGCTTCGAATGGCTATTACGGTAAGTTGGTTAGTTTTTCCTCAAGGTTGCTTACCGGCGTAAAGTACCATGTTTTGCCTACCTTTTGGCTTTCGAGTAGGCCTCGCTTTTCCAAATCAAACAAATCGGTTCTGGCTGTCTGATAGACAACGTTGTTGCTTATTTGATGGGACTTAATTGTGTACCGCTGGTGTGGGTGGCGCAGAGCATGGCTGATGAGCGCGCGTTGGCGATGATTGAGTATGATTATGCCTCGTAGTTGATTTTCAATCGCCTGGAGCCTCCTGGTTTTTCGTTCTATATAATCGTAAAGCGTCTTGATCGCCTGCTGAATGATGTTAAGATGATAGATAATAAAATAAGTTAAGTCATTGTCGTCCGTTTCTGTGTACAGAAAGGCCCGAGCATATTTAGCCGGTGCTTTGACAATCATCTGTGATATGGATACAAACTCGAAGAGCCAATACCGATTTCGGAGCATTAACCAGTAAAACAAAGTTCTGGCTGCTCTGCCATTGCCACCAACAAATGGGTGGTCATAAGCCAGCCAGAAATGCAAAATAATAGCTCTAATCACCGGATGAATAAAATATTTAGGTGTTTTGCCATTAGCAAAATCACACATAGCAGCCATTCTTTTCTTTAGCTGGTCTGCAGGTGGGGGATAATGAAAAACCTCATTATATATGTCCATGACATGTATCTTTTCATTGGCTGTGCGAAATCGTCCGGTCGCTGATGAGTCATCTAATGTTTCCTCCGTGATAAGTCGGTGAATCTCAAAAACCAATTCTTTTGACAAGGGCTCATTTTTTAGCCTGTTTATACGTTTCATAGCAGCAAAATTATTAAGTATCATCTGCTCACTTTTATCACAAGGCAAACGCCCTGTCCGGATCATTTCCTTTGCGACTAAGCGGGTTGTCGTTGCACCTTCGAGCTGGCTGGAAGTAAATGCCTCCTGGATTAAAGAGTTCACATAGTACCGGTTCTTTGTTTCCGTATTTTTGATGTGCTCAGACATCAGATTAAATGTTGTTACAGACTGGTCAATTTGGTGCAAGGCTTCTGTAATAAAATCATTTGTCAGATACTTAAACGGCTTCTGGTGTTCATCCATTAGTGGTAATTGTTTAAACAGGCTTTGTCGCAGTTTTTTTATGGCCAACCACCATTGTTCATTTGAGAACCTCTCGGGAGGTGTATGATATCGTAATTTATCCCAATGGTAGTATTTATCCACCATTGGGCTCGAAATGATATCCAAAAACCTCGCAGCTTGTTCCGGGTCAGCTTTTATTTGTTGCCATATAGCTTCAAGATTGGGTGGAGATTTGGGTTTTCTCATTGCTTTATCACCTTTAATATCAAAGCCTTAAACATCTGCTAATTATATACTAAATTTGAAATTTTAGTATATACAATTATATCGGCTTTGTCAAATACTAAATTCAACAATTTAGTATTAAATTAGTATAAATATGAGGGTGGTATTTACTCCGATAATATGTAGGCGACATGGCCAGAGAATGCTATTTCTCGTTACGACCGAAAATTCAGTTGTAAGGCAATAGTTCAGCCCCCTTAAAACGCAAATTAAAAGCATTTTACCTTTTCGTGGCGTCTTGGTACAATTATTAGTTTGGATTGTTGCCGGATTTTTGACAGGTGTGTGCTTAGAGTAATAAGAACGTAAAATGGCCAGGCGAGTGGAAAAAGCAATCAGGATTACAGGTGCGGCGGAGCACAATCTTAAAAATATCAATCTGGATATTCCGCGTGATAAGCTGGTTGTGATTACCGGTATAAGCGGTTCGGGCAAAAGCTCACTTGCATTCGATACCATTTACGCCGAAGGACGGAGAAAATATGTCGAGTCGCTTAGCGCCTACGCCCGGCAGTTCTTAGAACAAATGCAGAAACCAGCGGTGTCCGAGATTACAGGCCTGCCGCCTACTATTGCCATTGAACAGCGAAGCGCCAGCAGCAATCCCCGCTCGACGGTGGCTACCACCACTGAAATTTATGACTATTTCAGACTGCTTTTTGCCCGTGTGGGTCAGCCGCACTGCTGGGTATGCGGCAAAGAGATAACAAGCCAGCATTCATCGCAGATAGTAGATTCGATTCTTTCGGAGGCCGAGGGTACGAAAATCCAGATTTGTGCCCCGCTGGTTCGCGGCAAAAAAGGCGAGCACAAAGATATTTTTGTCGGCATACAGCGTGAAGGCTTCGTTCGTGTGCGCGTTGATGGGGCTGTTTATGATGTGCGGAATGTCCCGGCTTTGAACAAGAATAAAAAGCACCATATCGCAGCGGTTGTTGACAGGTTGATAATCAAAGATTCGATTCGGGTCCGGTTGGCTGACTCCGTGGAGACGGCACTAAAATTGGCTGACGGGATACTCCTGGTGCTGCTCCAGGAGCCAGCAATAGCGGATAGCGGACAGCGGATAGCGGATAGTAAAAAACTAAACGCTGAACGCTATACGCCAAACGCTAAATGGAAAGAGGTTATATACAGCGAAAAGTTTGCCTGTCCAAAACATCCGCAGGCCAGCCTTGAGGAGTTATCGCCCCGGCTGTTCAGCTTTAACAGTCCGTATGGGGCCTGTAAAAGCTGTGACGGTCTGGGGACGATTCTTGAGTTTGACCCTGACCTGATTGTGCCGGACAAAAGTATTTCGTTAGAAAACGGCGCAGTCGATGCCTGGCGCAAGGGGGGCAAGAGAATGAATATCTTCTACAACCGGCTGGTTAAAAGGTTCTGCAGGAAGATGGGCATCAGTAAATCGATACCTTTTAGTCGAATACCCAAAGAGTACGTAAGGATTCTTATGCAGGGGACGACGGCGGCCGACGAGCAAAAATACGGGGTGGGATTCGAAGGAGTTATTCCGAATCTTGTGCGGCGGTGGAAAACGACCACCAGCGAGTATGTTAAGACCAGATTGCACAGCTACCTTTCGGAACAGCCCTGTCGAAGCTGCAAGGGTGCCCGGCTTCGGCCTGAGGCCATCGCTGTAACGGTTGGGGACAAAAACATTCATCAATTGGCAGCGCTTAGTGTCGAAAAGGCACAGGAGTTTTTCAATAAACTGAAATTATACAAAGAGAAGGCTGTGATTGGGGCTGCGGTATTAAAGGAAATAAAAGCGCGACTTAAATTTATGGTGGATGTCGGACTCGGATACTTGACCTTAGACCGGATGAGCAGCACCCTGGCCGGGGGTGAGGCCCAGCGAATCCGCTTAGCTACACAGGTGGGCAGCGGTCTGGTCGGGGTCTGTTATGTGCTTGATGAACCGACGATAGGTCTGCACAGGCGTGATAACAACCGATTGTTGGGGATATTGCAGCGGCTCAGCCGATTAGGCAATACAGTTATAGTGGTTGAGCACGATGAAGATATAATCAGAAATGCGGACCATATTATCGATATAGGCCCGGCTGCCGGTGCGCAGGGCGGTGAAGTTGTCGCCCAGGGCAATCTGACTGACATTATCGATTGCGAAAGGTCGCTGACAGGCGATTATCTAAGCGGCAAAAAGAGTATAGCTTTGCCCTTAAAGCGAAGAAAATACAGTCTAAGAAAATGCGTCGAAGTAAAGGAGGCGGCCCAAAACAATCTTAAAAATATCGATGTCAAATTTCCGCTTGGCGTATTTACATGCGTAACGGGTGTTTCCGGTTCAGGCAAGAGCACTTTGGTCAGCCAGATTCTGCTGAGGGCTTTGAAGCGCCGGCTGTATCGGTCTCGCGAAAGGCCGGGCAGACACAGAACCGTTCTTGGCACTTCGCAGATTGATAAGGTCATAGAGATAAACCAGTCGCCGATAGGCAAGACGCCGCGAAGCAACCCGGCTACATATACGGGCGTGTTTGATGTGATAAGAAAACTGTTTTCAATGACGCGGGAAGCGAAGATTCGCGGTTATAAGCCCGGCCGATTCAGCTTCAACGTTAAAGGCGGACGCTGTGAATACTGCAGGGGACAGGGGACAAAAAAAATTGAGATGCACTTTTTGCCGGATGTTTACGTAACCTGTCAGAGCTGCCGCGGCAAAAGATATAATCCGGAGACTTTGCAGGTTACCTACAAAGGCAAAAACATTGCCGATGTGCTCGATATGAGGATTGACGAGACACTTAATTTTTTCGCGAATTTTCCAACGATTGTACGGATATTGAAAACGTTAGCCGATGTTGGTATGGGCTATATGCAGTTGGGGCAGGCATCAACGACCCTTTCCGGCGGAGAGGCACAAAGGGTAAAGCTTTCGGCCGAGCTGGGCAAGGCCGCTACGGGACATACTTTGTATTTGCTCGATGAGCCGACCACGGGACTGCACTTTGCCGATATTCATAACCTCTTAAACGTTCTGCAGCGGCTGTGTGATATGGGCAATACGGTAATAGTAATCGAGCATAATCTTGACGTTATTAAGATGGCAGACTATATAATAGACCTCGGCCCCGAGGGCGGAGACGCCGGCGGAACAGTCGTAACCGCAGGGAGACCTGAAGAGATTATCAAAAACAGAAAAAGTTATACAGCAAAGTTCCTGAAAACAAAACTTGTAAATAGTGAATGAGTGGATGCGTGAATGAGTAGATGAGCCAAGGGCCGTAGAACATAAGGAAGTAAAAGATGTGGGAGTTTCAATTAGGCAGTACAGAAGACCTGAGGCGACTGAGCCCTTCGGCAAGCTCAGGGCAGGCAAGGATATACAATTGTGTATGGTAAATCCCGGATAAGATTAACTATTCAATGAATTATAGTTCTACAATTTTTAAGAATTACAGACAATGAAACACATTACTTACTTGTTTCTCTCGTGCATTATAATCAGTTTGATAGGATGCGAATCGCCTTCTACAACTGAAAAAATCGAAGAAGAAGTTTATGACAAAAATGCCATTTCAACAAGAGGTAAGCTGAGCGCAGCATCAAGGCGTGCAATAGAAAGAAATTACGAGCAAGGCCCCGAGTGGTTTTGCAGTTTTAAAAAGCAAGATTTAAAGGGCGATTTCAAATATGAAGAAGGTGTAATTCGCAGAGACCCAAGTGCGGTTATTCTGGTGGGCCAGACCTATTATGTCTGGTACACCAAAGGTGAAGGAAAAACATACGGATTCGGCACAGGTGACCCTTCGAAAAAGGTTTTCCCATGGGATTTAACCGAGGTCTGGTACGCAACCTCGAAAGATGGATGGGAATGGAAAGAAGAAGGGCTGGCTGTTGGAAGAGGGCCCCAGGGAGCTTATGACGACCGGGCGGTATTTACTCCTGAAGTATTAGACCACGATGGAAAATATTATCTTGTTTATCAGGTAGTGAAGGCACCTTATGCCAACCGGGTAAAAAACAATATCGGTATGGCCATTGCCGATTCTCCGGATGGACCCTGGAAAAAATTAGAAGCACCTATTCTTAAACCCGCCGATAATGGTGAATGGTTAGGCGATGAGGATAACCGCTTTAAAGTGAAAAAACAGGGTGATTTTGACAGTCATAAAGTGCACGATCCTACGCTGATGTATTATAGAAACAAATTTTACCTCTACTATAAAGGTGAGCGCATGGGAGAACGTATTACATTTGGAGGACGAGAAATTAAATGGGGTGTGGCTATTGCCGACAAGCCGGAAGGACCCTATATCAAATCCCCATACAACCCTATTACCAACAGCGGGCATGAAATTTGTATTTGGCCCTACAAGGGCGGCATTGCTGCGATGTTAACAACCGATGGCCCGGAAAAAAACACCATGCAATTTGCTGAAGATGGTATCAACTTTGAAATTAAATCGCACATTCAATGGGGACCACATGCGGTTGGTTTAGTTCGCTCACTTGATACAGATAAGAGTCCCCTTGAAGGTATTCGCTGGGGTCTCTGCCACGAGTATAAAGGTGATTGGCAATACATCAGGCGATTCGAAAGTTACATGCCATACGCCTGGTAACCAAAGCTGCACTATTCCAACTAAGAGAAAAATAGTGCGAAAATCGCACCCTGCAAGGCTTCGTCAAGACACAATTCAAGCATACTCACCACAGGGTTGATATTAGCATAATGGTAGTGTAAAATCACATACTCGAAGCTCGATACTCGATTCTGGATACTTGATGCGCAACGTATGGATGGGTGATTACGAATCCTAAGACGTAGAACAAAGGAAAAAAGATGTGGGAATTTCAATTGAGCAGCATTGAAGCTTTAGAGCGATTGGGCAGTCGGCTTGGTGTGCGGATTGAGGCCGCTGAGGACGTTTCGATTTTAGCTGAGCCTGTTGAGCTAAGAGGGCTTTCCATACCGAATTCGTTGGCGGTGCATCCTATGGAGGGTTGCGATGGTGATTCGCAGGGTCGGCCGAGCAAACTCACGCTGAGACGATATGAAAGATTTGCCAGCGGCGGGGCAGGTCTGCTCTGGGTCGAGGCGACAGCGGTTGTGCCCGAAGGCAGGGCCAATGCGAGGCAATTGTGGCTAAACGAGAAAAGCAAAGACAGCTTCCGCGCGATGGTTGAAATG
>JBDRTM010000182.1:0-4828 GCA_043824065.1 Planctomycetota bacterium
TTACTTTTTTACAATTAAAAGCTTGATTCCTCATAAAAAAAGTGTAAGTTTTTTGTAATTCTTTTCCTTTTTCTTTAAAGAAATTCTTGTTATTTGTTCGATTAGATAATTATACGGAGTATTGAATTCGAAGAAACGGAGTTCTGGGGAAGTTATTATCAGCTTTTCATCACCCTCCTCCGAAGCCAGATTCTGTTTTCATAGGAATCTGGCTTTATTTTTTATTCATATTATAGTCAAGATAGGCAATTACATGAATGCTGTTTGCATTAAATTGGGAAGCAATGCGGACGCCATAGCACATCTTAAGAAACCATCTCAATAAATAATATTCTTACTTCGTTCGTATCTTGATTTCCGCAGGTGACATTCCGCCGTCTGCGCATAGGTAAGCAACCTTATTTTGCCAGCGGTATGATGGAATTCTTTTCTCAGAATCCTTATTAGTAATAAGAAAAAAAGTGTGAGTAATTTGTCATTTGCGCGCATATTACCTGATAGAGCCTCATGCCGGAAAGGTAAACTTGAGAAAGTGTCCGATAAGATGGAGCTGCGCTCGTCCGTACAGCACTGAGCAGATTGAAAAGTAAAAAATCGCAAAAAATAACGAAAAAAATACAAAACCGTAACAAAACGGTAACATTTGTTCGGCATAATCTTTCCTGTTAAAGTAACCGTTTTTTTCGTTATTCTATTTGAAAGGAGCATTGTTCCTGATTGCCCTGACGGGCCTGTCTGAGGCCTTATCAGCACGCACACTGGATTATTTTAGAGAAATAGCGTAACAAATCATCGAGTTAGGCGTTATACTTATATAGCTGGTAATTGAATCTTGTAATCAGCAGTAATTTGTCTTCAGGAAAGGTCTGAAAGTGAAAAAGTCCCGCATAGTTGTTATCACTGTCATTGTAACGCTGGTGGTTGTTTCCGCGGTCGCGATAGTGTATAAAGTCAAATTCGGTGCCTCAAGTAAACCAACGGTAGTTCGCATCGAAAAGGCCCAGCGGGGAGAGCTGATAGAGTTTGTCAGTGCTCCCGGAGAAATCGAACCCAGGATAAATGTGGAAATAAGCGCAAAAACGATGGCACGAATTATAGAGCTGCCCTATGAGGAAGGAGACATTGTAACCTGCGGTAGCACGGACACGAATCCACCGGTGCCGGCTTCGGTGCTGGTACGCCTCGATGCGGTGGATTTGGAGAGCCGGTTGCTTTCAGCCGAGGCCAGCTACTCCGCCCAGGCGGCCCAGATCGAAGTTGAACAAGCAAGGATTTCCAGTCAGCAAGCCACTCTTATTGGCCTTGATGCCTCGTTGAAACAGGCCCAACGCGACCTGGAGCGACAAAAAGGATTGCTCGAATCGCAGGATATCAGCCAGGCCACTTTCGATCAGTCTAAATTAAAGTTTGACGAGCTCAAGTCACAATACGACTCCGCCAAGCATACACTCGACGCGGCGGAGCTTAACCTGGTGGTATTGCAGCACAACCTCGAGGCTGCCGGTGCCGGGGTTACCCAGGCGAAGGAAGCACTTAGCTATACGACAATAACCTCGCCTATTGATGGTGTGGTAACCCGGATTAATGCGGAAGTCGGCGAGGTTGTGATTTTTGGAACAATGAATAATCCGGGGACCGTAATACTGGAGGTGGCGGACCTGTCCACGATGCTGCTCGTTGCCCAAGTGGATGAAGCCGATGTAGGCAAATTGAGAGTTGGACAGAAGGCCACTGTTTACGTCCAGACCTTTCCCGACGAGGAATTCAAAGGCGTGGTTGATTCAATTGCGTTGACACACAGGATCTCACCGTCAACCGCTACGAAATACTTCAGGACCGAGATACTGCTTGAGGGAAAAGTGAAAAAGTTGTTTTCGGGCCTGACGGCGCACGTGGATATTGAGACCACCAAGCACGAAAACATTCTTAATGTGCCAAGCCAGGCTGTGTTAGGAAGGGCTGTCGATGACCTGCCTTTGGATATCCGGGAGAACTGCCCGGAGGTCGATAAAGAGAAAACATTCACCCCCGTGGTCTATCGCTACATCGACGGCAAGGCAGTAGTAACACCCATCAAGATAGGCCCCAGCAACCTGACCCATACCATAATAAAGTCGGGCATTACGGAAGAGGACCAGATAGCAGTTGGACCATATAAAGTGCTCGAAAGTATAAAGCACGACCAGAAAATAAAAGATGAGCGAGAAGTAGAGGCAGAAAAGAAGAAAAAGAAGGGGCATGGCGCCGAAGCTAAGGCCGGTTCAAACGAGCCAAACGATGTAAAAAGTCATGGAAAAAAGTGAAAAACTAATAATTCGACTTCAGAATGTTACTCGGGTTTACAAAGTCGGCGTGGAGCGTATTCACGCGCTTGATGGAATTAACCTGGAGCTGCGCGAGAACGAGTACGTCGCTGTGATGGGTCCTTCCGGCTCAGGCAAAAGCACATTGATGAATGTTCTGGGTTGTCTGGACAGAGCTACTTCAGGGACCTATGAATTAGATGGGCAGGATACGACAAGAATGAGTGATGCTGCGTTGGCCCGTGTTCGTAATGAGCGAATCGGTTTTGTCTTTCAGTCGTTTGAGCTGCTTGGGCAATTAAGTGCACTTAAAAATGTCGAAATGCCATTGATTTATTCAAAAAATGGCTGGTGGTCTCGGCGCAAACGTGCCCAAAACGTCCTTGAGCGGGTTGGGCTGGGCGACCGGATAAAACATAAGCCAAACCAGCTTTCCGGAGGTGAGAAACAACGTGTGGCTATCGCCCGGGCACTTGTCTGTAATCCGAGTATTCTGCTGGCCGACGAACCAACCGGTAATCTCGACAGCAAAACAAGCGAAGGCATCCTGAAGCTGTTTGACCAGCTTCATCGGGAAGGCCAGACCATTGTTATAGTAACCCATGAAGAATTTGTCGCGCATCACGCCAAGCGAATAATTCACACAAAAGACGGACGAATTAGCAGTGATCTGCAGAATAGCCGGGATCCACGGCAAAATACTATTACACAAAACAGCGGACAGGAGGAGCAAACGTGATGGTTGCAATTCGGCTGGCTAAAACTTTGTTTCGCTTGTTTTATCGGAGTTTGATTGCTTTGATACGGGTGTCTCTGGCTTTTTTCCGTCTTTTTTATCAGAGTGTATATCTTGCAGTCGGCCAGATATGGGCCAATAAGACTCGGTCAGTACTTACGACAATTGGAATTATCATCGGTGTCGCTTCGGTAACAGCGGTTATTGCGGCCCTTACCGTCCTAAAGGCAAAAGTGCTTACACAAGTCGAATCTTTAGGAACCAATACCATATTTATTTCAGCCATACGTCCTGACAGAGGCCCTCTGCAACATGCCTCCTGGTGGACTACTCGACTTCAGCCTGAACATTTTGATAGCCTGCTCGAACACTGCCCCTCCGTGTCGCAGTTCGGACGTCAGACCTGGGTCGGAAGGTACACTGTCAGGCCACCGTGACAAATCGGTCGATGGTGTTACGGTCATTGGTGTCGAGCCTGCCTGCCATAAAATCGATAGCCGTCCGGTTACAATTGGAAGACCGCTCTCGGTTATTGATGAAATGCAAGTGCGACAGGTCTGTCTGATCGAACCCAAATTGCGTAACGACCTTAGCCTTGACCGTGACTGCATAGGCCAGTCGATTCTTATAAGTCACAATACTTTTTATATTATCGGCGTGCTTGAACCTCGCCCTGAATCCGTATTGGGCAGAGGTGACCAGGAAAGTTCTGAGATATTCATTCCCTTCAAGACCAGTCTCAAGATGCAGCGGTATCCATTCATCATGGCCCTTGCCGAAAGCAAATCCGCTGAGGTTTCGGATGACGCCCTGGCCGAGATAAGCTTCTTCCTTCGACGGACACGGAATATAAAGCCCGGCGAACCAGATACATTTGAAGTTCAGTCGCTTAAAAGTGCCCTGGAGACATTCAATAAAATAGCTCTTATGGTTACGATGGTGGCAGGCGGCATCGTGGGCATCTCTCTGTTGGTCGGAGGTGTCGGCATTATGAATATAATGCTTGTCTCGGTATCGGAGCGGACCAGGGAAATCGGGCTTCGCAAGGCGGTCGGAGCTAAAAAATCTGCAATTTTAACCCAGTTTTTAATTGAAGCGATAGTCCTTTGCTTTTTCGGGGGGCTTGTGGGAGTTGGTTTTGGCCACCTTTTGACCATGGGGATAGCCAGCATCCCAAAAATTGAACTTGATATGGCGCATATCCCCTTGTGGGCGATAGGTCTTTCATTTGCTTTCGCCGGTACGGTGGGCATATTTTTCGGAATGTTTCCGGCCATTAAGGCCGCCAGACTCGACCCTATTGAGGCACTTAGGCATGAATAAAAAAATTTTGAATTATGAGTTTTTAGTTTTGAGTTGCAACTCAAAATTCAAAACTAAAAACTTAAAACTGAACTTGTGCTCTTGTGCACTTATGACTTGTGCACTGCTATTGACCGGCTGTGAACAGTTTCCGGGTGATGAGAAATTCTACGAAATCAAGATTGCGCCTGAGAAATTACGGCAGATCGAGACGCTTGAGCTTCAAGAGGCCAAGGCTGAAGAAAGTAACCGCCCCGATGTGAATGAGGCCCCACCCAAAGAACTTGGGCTTACCTTGGAGCAATGCCGGGCACTGACGTTAGAGAATAACCTTGACCTTAAGGTGCAGCTTATCAGTCCTGCTATTGCCGCTGAGCGGGTCGGTGAAGAAGAAGCTGCGTTTGAGGCAGCGTTTTTCTCCAATATGTCATACGTCAAGGCCGATACGCCTGTATCCACAACTCTTGCTGGCTCAAAGGTGGATAGC
>JBDRTM010000183.1:0-4812 GCA_043824065.1 Planctomycetota bacterium
GTATGCGGAGGAATTATTTTTCACACCAAAGTATGTGAAAGCCAAAGAAATGGCTGACCAGGGTGCATTTGGTAGAGTTTACTTGGTGAAACAGTCAGAAAAGCATTTCGGCCCGCATGCCCCGTGGTTTTGGGATGTCGAGAAATCGGGCGGAGGTGTTTTTATGGATATGGGCTGTCATGGTATTGCCTTTTGCTATTGGTTTCTTAACCGGCAGAAGATTAAGACGGTATATTGTCAGATGGCAACACACATTCACGGTGACAAGACCAAGGGTGAAGACAATTCCATTTGCATTCTCGAGTTTGCCAACGGTGCGGTTGGCCTAATTGAAGACAGTTGGGTTCGGCGAGGCGGTATGGAGGACCGTATCGAGGTGTACGGAGAAGGCGGAGTTACTTATGCTGATTTGCATATGGGCAATGCCTTACCTACCTATAGCGAATATGGCTACGGCTATGCGGTCGAGAAGGCGCCTACAACCAAAGGATGGACTTATCCCGTCTTCGAAGAGTTGTGGAACTACGGCTTCCCCCAGGAAATGTATCATTTTGCTCAATGTGTCCGCGGCAAGGAAGAGCCACAGGCAACCGGCGACGATGGTCGTGTAGTGCAGGAAGTGCTATATGCCGGTTACAAGTCGGCTTCAACAGGCGGCAAGGTTCAACTGCCGTTCAGAGTTGACGGTCTCAGAGGACCGATCGAACTGTGGTTGAAAGGACAGTAACCCAGTCCGCCCCAGGCGGATTGAATAACCCTATCTGCAGACCAACAGATTAGAACCTGCTGAGTAGTGAGTATTCAGCTCATCAATTAACCAATTCACTGCTCACTAATTAGTATCTGTTGCAGAAAGCAAAAATCGACGATGTCACCCCTGCGAAAGCAGGGGTCCAGGGCGAAAAAGCTGGATTCCCGCTTCCGCGGGAATGACAAATACTGTTTCCGCAACAAGAACTAATTAAACAGAAGCAGAATTTGCTCATTTACCCACGAAGAAGGATATCTCATTTATTCATTGTCCGCTTTGAGCTTCGTAATGAAAAAGTCCGCGCTGGACCGGTATGTCGTTCGGGCGCCCGGGTATTTCAGGTCCGCTTCCACGCCCAGCTCGTCCATTTTCTCCTTGAGCTTGACGCCGAACATGACGTGGTGACCCTTCCAGCCTTGCGCCCTGCTCGAATCAGTTGGTACCGGAGCGTCCGGTTTCATTTCATAATACATGAAAATGGGCGGGTCGTCGGCGGTGATCAGAGACAGGGCTGAAAAATCCTTCAGAACCTTGCGAAGTTCTTCATCCGTAATGTCGCCGAATATCTCGGCTATATCGCGGTCCGGCTTGTCATAGCCCGGAATCCACCGCATCCACCAGTCAATGTCCATGGTTGTCTGGCCGCCGCCTGTCGCCACGCAGGTGAGCCGTGAGGACTCGCGCTGTACCGGATCGCTGCTCGACGGATCAGCCATTTCATCGTGAAAGGCCAGCCACATGCAGATCACCGCACCTGCCGAGCCGCCGAACGCACCGACCCGCTTTTTGTCGATGTTCCACTGGCTTGCTTTGGAGCGAATGAACTGAAGCGCCCGCAGCGAATCGTGGTGCGCAGCTGGCAAAGGCTTATCCGAGATAAACCGGTATTCTATGGCCGCCACCGAGATTCCCGCGCCCAGCAATTCTCGCAGAGTACCGGCGTTCAAACTCTTCTTGCTGCCTCTTCGAAACCCCCCGCCGTGAATGTACACCACCAACGGCGTGGGTTCGTCGGACTCGGCCTGGTAGAAATCCAACTTGTCTCGCTCGTAAGGTCCGTATTTGACGTCTGCATATGTTGGCGGCCTCAACTGCCTATCGAAGAACTCAGCCACCATCTCAAAGAGTTTTTCCGGACTCTCCTCGCCGCCGCGCAAGCCGTGGCCTCCGCCTTTCACGACATAGAGTGAAGCATTGACACCAGCTTTCTTCAAAGCGTCGAGCAGCAGTTCGCTTTGATGAAGAGGCACGAGCATGTCCTTATCACCGTGCATGATAAGAAAGGGCGGGTCGTCTTTTGTTACATACGTGATGGGATTGGCTTTCCTTGCTAATGAACTGTATGGTTCCTCCCGAATCGGCCCTCCAACCAGCAGTGACTCGGGCGAATTAGGCGCATCGTGAATCAAGCGGCTGCCCTTAAGCGAGTGCTTGTCCATCTGCAGGAAATCCGTCGGGCCGAACCAGTCACATACTGCCTGTACACGGCTCGAGTATTCAGCGTTTGCCTCGGTTTCGAATTCCTTAACATCGCCCGCAGTACCTAAGAATGCTACCAGATGCCCGCCGGCCGAACTGCCCCATGCGCCTATCCGGTCGGGGTCGAAACCGTACTTGGCTGCGTTTGCCCGCACCCAGCGTACTGCTGCCTTGCAGTCTTCGACCTGGGCCGGGAAAATGGCTTCGCCGCTAAGACGGTAGCCAACATCCACCACCGCGTAACCTCTTTCGAGCATAGGACGGGCCCGGCTGCCAGCGTTCTTGCTGCCGCCGCGCCAGCCTCCGCCGTGCACCCAGACGATCACCGGCAGCGGGGCCGTGCCTTTCGCCGGCAGACAGAGATCAAGAAGCAGTTTCCTGTCCCCCACTCGGGCATAGACGAGGTCTCGCTCAATCTTTGCGCCGGCCGGAAGCTGCGCCTGTCGGGAGCGGCCTGACTGCTGCTGGGACTTTGCCGCGTATGTGCTATTCAAAGTTTCGACATCTAACATATACAAAGCATTTTACTTCTATCTCCTCATCGCTTAAAATAAAAACATGCAAAACAATAAGCTTAAGCAGGGATTGGCATTGATAGTTTTTCTGGGGACGGTGCCGGCTCATCTGCCTGCTGTCCGCGCTGACATAGGCACGCTGTCAGTGTCCGTGTATGAACCCGGCAGTAACACTCTACTGCCGTGCCGAGCTTGGGTTAATATTGGTAGTGAACGTATTTTCAGTCCAATCACTGAATCCTGCACACCATATAGTAAGGACCGCAGCTTCTCATGTGACGGTCGTTACATTACGGAATCAGGAAATTGAGCGTATAGGCGGAGAAGCATTTGAATCTATAGGTGCTTTAGCGTTCTACAATGGCCAAACTCAAGCCAATATGTATCTGAGGTAGGGTCGAGGGATTTTAAGGCAAATTAGAACGAAAAGAGCGGTTTTATGGGCGTTCTGTGGGATTGTGTGAGTTGGCATAAGTAGGTGTGGAATATAATAATGGACGAAAAAAAGAAACTTTCTTCAGAATTTTGCACCTCGGCATATATAACTTATATTTTTTATAGATTGAGGTGTTAGCAGTGAGGAATTGAAGCCAGACAAACGACTTAGTTTACAGAATTGCGGGAAGATTATACGCAGATGAAAACGATTAAACACTTTAGTGTACACGTTGAAACGTGTGATATTTATGCAATAGAGCGGTGTGCGGACGCCAGTTTAGTCGGTAGCTGCGGCCCGCTGGCAGAGAATAACTTGAAGGATTTGAACAGCTACGATTACAGCGACGAGCAAAACGACTGGATACAAAGAAACAGGAAACGGTTAATTTTGTGGTTCCCCTTACAAAGGGTGTAGAAAATATTACGAGCGGTGATTGATGCTACGCCATCCTAAGCAGAACACTCCAGATTATGTAGACCTACCATAGTGAAACTTTTTACCTTCTCACCTTCACCACACCCAAGCTGAGCATTGCCTTGTAAGCCGAAATCCCGTAGAATTACGGCTATGAAAAAGGCTAACACCAAGAAAAACAGTTGGGTTGCATGGTCAGAAGATGAGGTTAAGTTGCTCAAGAGACTTTTCCCGCGTGGAAGAGCAAGGGAAATAGTTAAGCAAACTGGGCGGCCTTTGGCAGCAGTAAGACAGAAAGCATACAGCATGGGGATAAAAACAAGAGAATTGCATCTCTGGTCAGCCAATGAAGTCAAACTGCTCAAGAAACTTTACCCAAGTGAGAATACACAAAGCATAGCCGATAAACTTGGGCTCCCTTTGAGGTTGGTTAAACAAAAAGCAGATCGCCTCGGCATTAAAAAAGTGGGAACACCTCCCGTTTGGTCAAGACACGAGGAAGCCCTGCTTAGGAAACTATACCCAGATAGTAGCATACGGGATATAGCGAACCAACTTGGACGCACTGTCTCGGCGGTAGCAGGCAAAGCACAGAATTTGGGACTCAGAAAGTTTAAGCGCTGCCCTGTCTGGTCGGAGAAAGAGCTCAGCCTGTTGAAGAAACTGTATCCAAGTAGAATGGCACAGCAAATAGCCGACCAAATTGGAAGAACAGAACTGGCGACAAGATTGAGAATACACAAATTGGGCCTGAAGAAAAAAAGGCAAAAGGCAAAGACGTGAAACTACTAATGGCCTATTTGGCTGTCTGGAATTAGTAGTAAAACGTAGACCGAGAGGTAGAAATGAAGCAGTGTACCAAATGTAAGAAGTTAAAAAGCAAGAGTGAGTTTAGTAAGAATCATAGCCGCAAGGACGGGTTGTGTTTGTGGTGCAAAAAGTGCTCCCGTGAGTATAAACGCAGATATTACAGGAAAAATAGGGGGCCTTTGAAAAGATACTTCATATATAAAGAGAGCCATCGGACCATTGATGGCGTGAAGCAGAAACGCTGTTCCAAATGCAAAAAGTGGAAAGACGAAATTCAGTTTCGCAAGGATGGTAAGAACAAAGACGGATTGAGATATTGGTGCAAAGACTGCGTGCGGGCAGATATGCGAAAGCGTTACAAGAAAGAGGGGAAGGGCTTGAAACAATATTATAGATACGAGGAG
>JBDRTM010000184.1:0-2061 GCA_043824065.1 Planctomycetota bacterium
CCGGTAAACTACCAAATCCATCGTAAATCTGCAACTATTTCTTGCGTCTTTTATTAGCAGGTTTTACTCCGCAGCTGGCTGGATTGATTATAAAATCCCTACAAGGTATTAGATCTTAAACAACGACCTTAAGTTTATTTCTTTCTAAAAAACTTCTCTACATTACTAAGAACGGCATGTCCTCCGTTCTCTTTGTTTATGAAGCGTTCCAGGTCTTTTGCCTTCCTTAGTCTGTAAATCCAACCCCATCTATGCACCATCATCGCGTCAAGGTCTGTAAGGACAGGCCCATTCTCTGTAACCAAAATGTTTGTGTGTTTCAAATCCCCATGAGTGATGCGGTATTTTCCCATCTTATCGAGCAGATTTTTTACCTGTTGCATTGCTATTGAGCGCTGCTCATTGGCAACATTACTGTTACGCAGAAAGTCGTAAAGTTTCTGTCCCTCGATATATTCGGTTACAAGATAGGACTGCCATACAAGCAATCCTCTACGCTGCTCAATATAAGCCAGAGGCCTCGGCGTGGCTATGTTCAGCATCCCAAGACGATGTCCGTGCAGCCACCCTCGCCGGGCACGGGACCTTTTGATAGTATGACGCAGCGAATGAATAAAACCTTTGTGATTATATCGTTTGACCACCACATCCTTGCTGTTCCAGGTTAAACGGGATACGTAAGAGGTATCGTCGTTTTTAAGAATCTGTCCCTTATCCATCAGCGTATCAATTATTTCGATAAAGTCAAGTGACTCTGCGTCCTGACAAAAACCTCTGTCAAACATTGCGATATAACTGCCAGACTTGATTTGCAGGTGTCTCTTACTTGTTCGCAGACACTTTTTCAATCTACTATACGTTGAAGACTCTGCATGTTTCTTCGATGAAGTATGTTTGATTAAAAGTTGAAATGGAAGTTTGGCCATTTTTTAAAATACTTTTTTGTTTAAGGTTGTCGATGCTCGTATCGATGCTCGCCCTGGAAACTCGAAGCTCGTATTATCTTTTTGCAAAGTTCCATGAATTTTATCCGGCATCCGGTTTCCAGTCTCCAGTTTCTGCCGTAAGGCATCCTGCGGAGATACCAGCTTCGACAACGTCAAACCGGCTTCTACACCTCCGGTTTTCTGATTAGCACCCAAAAATGGTTATGCCTAATTGATTGGCAAGTTTTATTGTATCGGGTTTCTCGATAATTATCGTCTTGGCTGCCTCCACAACCAGACATTTGCCTCCGTTCTCGGCCAAACTTCTGATAGTATCAGGTCCCACGCACGGCACATCAAAACGCATATCCTGCTGGGGTTTCGATGTCTTGATTAGTGTCCAGCCTCCAGATTTACAGAATCGGCCTGCTCGCTCGAGCATCTCTGCTGTACCTTCTATTGCCTCGACGGCGAATACTTCTTTGTCCTTTACCACAATCGCCTGGCCTATATCCAGCTCACCGAGCTTTTTAACTATTTCCCAGCCGAATTCAATATCATCTCTGACCGACGGTCGAAGTGGTGTCGTCGTCATCACACCCGCCGTTGCCAGGTGCTCCTTGCAATACATAATTGAATTCTCCAGTAATATCCCGCCGCTTGCCAGCTCGTCGGCCAGGGCACACAAAAGCGAATCTGTCAGTTTGTTCTTGCCCCGCAGCCGCCAGTAGTATATTCTAAATGCCCGCCAGTCGGGCAGATACCGCAGGATTCGCCAGGACGTAAAAAGTCGTCCTTTGGAAACCCGCCCAACCATAATCGTTCTGGTTACGCTGTGCTTTCTTAACTTTCGTATCCAGGCCCCCGGCCGGGCAATCGCAACTCTATAAAACACATCAACTTCGTCAGCGAGGCTGTGCTCAGCCGTTTCCGCTAAGCCGACGCAAATTACTTTTAACCCCGCCTCTTTGGCGCCGGCAGCTACAAGAAAGGGCAGTCTCCCTTCTCCAGCAATTAAACCAAGCACATCTGAACTATTCATAATAGTGAGCTATAGTGAGCAAAAGTTGCCCAGTTGTAGAAGCTTGTTTGTCGGTGTCGAAGCTGGTATCGGACTGGAAGCTCGACGTTGGAT
>JBDRTM010000185.1:0-3889 GCA_043824065.1 Planctomycetota bacterium
ACAACCTTTTTTATGTGGTGTACGATTATAAACGGATCCTTACTGGCTTTGTGGACTATCATGTGGCTATTATTTCCGGATTTGGTGTACCGTACTCAAAACAAATGGTTCCCCATTCCGCGAGAAACCTTCACTGTGATCATGTACTCGTTCCTGGGATTATTCAAAATTGTTTTTCTGGTTTTCAATGTCGTTCCATATGTGGCGCTGCTAATCATCGGATAAAAAGGAGAATCCAGCAACGGCATGCACCGGATGGCTATTCTGTGGTACTTCTCCGCCGCAAGTGTCCCGGCAGTAGAGTTCAGGCCTGAACTCTACCGCGTTTATTTCAGAATTGTGGTATGTGGTTGTGGCGACTTTCCACCGAACCACTCTTTGTATAATTCCGGCCGCCTGTCTTTCATAAATAGTTTAGCCGCGGGTGATTTTTTTACCGCTTCGAGATCAACATCGATATATAAAATTTCTTCTGTTCCTTCACCTGCACGGGCAATTACTTTCCCCTCTGGATCGCACACAAAAGACTCACCTGCGAAAGTCAGGCATTCCTCTGCGCCGACACGGTTACATAATGCCGTGAAGTAGCCGTTTTGAAAAGAGGCCACTCTCATTTCGGCTTCAAATAAACCTTCGGGCCATTCTCCAATTGCTCCGGCCTGGGGTACGAAAACAATTTCCGCTCCATTTAATGCCAATGCCCTCATGTACTCGGGGTAGTGTCTGTCGTAACAAATCGACACCCCGATTTTACCGAAAGGTGTCTCGTAAACCGGTGCACCGGTATCGCCGGGAGTGTAATAGCCCTGCTCATGGAAACAGGCATACTCGGTAATGTGAAGCATTCTTGTCGTACCGAGAATTTCCCCATCTGTATTAATAACAGGGGAAGAGTCATAAGCCTTATCGCCGTCACGTTCAAAAATATTCAGCACTATCACCACGCCAAGTTTTTTTGCCAGGGCAGCGAAGGCATTGGTAATGGGGCCCGGTACCGGTTCGGTAAAATCGAGGACATTACTGCCTGCCGGCTTCTGTGGGTAGAAGGGTGTGAATGCCAGCTCGGAAAAGCAGATTATGTCTGCCCTGTTTCCGGCTGCTTCACTAACAGAAGCGAGACCCTTATTTATGTTGGACTGGATGTCTTGTGATGCTTTTTGCTGGATCAGTGCGATTTTCATTGAGGTCTCTCATGTATTTTAGGTAATTTCAGGTAACTTGAAGAAGGGCCAAAGAAAGATAGTAACAATTAAGATTTTTTTGCTAATTCAGATGGTATTTTCAGTTATGGCGGAGGGAGACAGGTTGAGGTCGTTTCAACAGTCACCGTAGCACACGCGACAGGTTATAACTAGACGCCGCGAGGGCTGCCCTTGATAACGAATCCGCCTGATTTCAGATCGCGCTCAAGTACGAGAATTCCGCGCGTTTCTGCTTCCTCGAGCAGTTCCCCGAACGACCGGAACCCGTAGTAGGCCTCGCTGAATCCAGGCCGCCGGCGTTTGAGGGTTTGCTTGATCATTGAACCCCAGACCTTCTCCTCCTCGCCACGCTCCTCGACTATGGCCTCGTAGGTCTCAACCACCAGGTCCAGAGCCTCTTGCTTCTTGTCATCGGATTCCTTGTCTTTTGGGGTGGAGGAGGTCTTGCGGGCCGTGGCAGGACGCGGCTTGGGGCGCGGCGGCTTACGGTCGATCACCAGGTCATCGTAGTAGATGAACTCGTCACAATTGGCAATCAGCAGGTCTGACGTGGAGTTCTTTACGCCCAGGCCGATAACTGTCTTGTTGTTCTCCCGAAGCTTGCTGACGAGTGGAGAGAAGTCGGAATCGCCGCTGATGATGACAAATGTGTCAACGTGCTCCTTGGTGTAGCACAGGTCCAGCGCGTCCACGACCATGCGGATATCGGCAGAGTTCTTGCCCGACTGCCTAACATGCGGGATCTCGATCATCTCGAACGATGCTTCGTGCATCGCACTCTTGAAGTCCTTGTAGCGCGCCCAGTCGCAGTAGGCCTTCTTGACCACGATATTGCCCTTGGTCAGCAACCGCTCCAGCACCTTGCCGATGTTGAACTTGTCGTACTGTGCGTCGCGCACTCCGAGCGCAATGTTCTCGAAATCGCAGAACAGCGCCATGATTCTCGTCTGGTTGTTAGGTGTCATGAGTCGTATCCGTTCTGTTATCAGTCATTTAATCTTACCCCGGCCGCTGGCAACCTCGCCAGGATTCAACCATAGGATCGCACATCCCGGGGCAGGACACAAGCGCCACTGCGGGAGTGCGCTCCCCGCTGGTTCCTTCCAGTCCGCATATTGTATCAACTGGCAACGGCGGCGGAGTATCCATCAGTCCTGACTGCGTTATTCCCGGTCGGCCTACTCGACGTATTTTATTTAACAAGTACGACTATGTAGGCTTTGGTCTTTATAAACCTTGTCAGGCCGGCCTGCCGGACGTAGCTTTCAGCGTAGTCCGGCGTCTCCACCCCGCCTCGCTACGTAAGCCCTTGAGAAATGCGGGCTAACTGGTTTGAAATTTTACTTTTAGTAAGGTGTCCGGCATAATTATTTGATATACCGAATTGCAGTGGGTGTCGGTCATAGCATCAGAATGTTTCGTGTGAAAATACATCGGAATCTTTTCCAGCTGAGTATCAGTATAGAATTCCAGTGCAAATACACTCGTTAGAATGGCAAGGTTTAGAACTTTGTCCTGATGCGAAAAATTTGAAAGGAACATATCATGGGCAGCGATAACAAAAGTCTTGGAAGACGGGAATTTCTGGGGAGCGGCATTGCGACAACGGTGGCAGCCGCGAGCGGAACCGCCATTGCCGGAACCGCCATTGCCGGAACCGCCATCGCCGGAACCGCCATCGCCACCGAAAAGGCGGCTAAAACAGTGAAGGATTTACCGTACAACCCTCGTACTCATCTGGCGATGCCGACGCGCAATCTGGGCAGAACCGGATATCAGGTCGGGATCCTGAGCCTGGGCGGCCAGGCGGTAATTGAACGACAGGGGACAGAGCGGGAATCTGCCGCCATTGTTAATCGGGCCATTGATCTGGGTGTGAATTATATCGATACGGCCGCCGCCTATGGCCAGGGAGTCAGTGAAACGCACCTTGGTATGGTTATGAAAGACCGCCGCAGCGAAGTGTGGCTGGCATCAAAAACGCATGACCGCAGTTATGACGGCTCAATGAGATGGCTGGAGACAAGCCTGAAGCAATTGCAGACCGACCATCTTGACACATGGCAGCTGCACAACATCAAGCGCCAGGATGAGGTGGATCAAATATTTGCCAAAGATGGTGCTTTAAAGGCGTTAATCCAGGCCAGGGAGGAAGGTTTGGTTCGCTGTCTTGGGGTAACCGGTCATTATGAGCCGATCATCTTGAAACACTGCCTTGAGCGGTTCGACTTTGACACCCTGCTTATGGCAGTTAACGCTGTTGATCCTCATTATCTCAGTTTTAAAAATCATCTGTTGCCAGTGGCCCTGGAAAAGGGCGTCGGCATCATCGGGATGAAGCTGGCAACCCGTGGCCGCATGCTTTCCTGCTGGACTCCGCCGCCGATTGATCAGCAGCCAGGGAGCATGGCGACCACACTGCCGGGCACGATTTCCATCAAAGAGACGCTGGAATATAACTTTAGCCTGCCGGTCAGCACAAATATCATCGGCGTCGACAATGTGCAGCAAATAGAGGAAAATGTCAAAATCGCATCCGGGTTTTCGACCCTGAATAACGAGCAAATGGCGGCCATTGAATACAAGACACTTCCAATAGTTCGGCAAGGGCTCTATTTTCGCCGTTGGGATATCGGTGTTTAAGTAGTTTTTGTCGATCGAGCTGATAAATTTTTTTGAGTAGCTGG
>JBDRTM010000186.1:0-2021 GCA_043824065.1 Planctomycetota bacterium
ATTACTAAATTCCTGATTTACTGAATTCTAAAAGTGGCCTTTTTTCCTGAAAACTGTACAATAACAAACGAGAACTACTACTTAAACACTCAACTTCTTAAACACATAACGAGGTCTGAAATTAGAATTTGCTGAGGTGCATCACATTCATGGTTCAGCGCCGCCTCTGACCGCCGAAGCGGCCAGTTTGATCGAAAAAGAAACTATTTTCTTGCGCTAGATATATGCTCCGTGTATCAAGCAGTTATTTAATAGGACGGCAGCAGTTAAGGTCCCTATCCCACTGGAGCGATTGTGCCCCTAGTTCAGCATGACCCCGGGCGGCCCTTGATCACTGATGAGGCTTATGCACTCTCCCATACGAGAATTTTACAAGAGCCATCCCGGGCTGCCGCTCCTGCATCCCAAGAAAGGAGGCAGGTAACAATGGCCCGAAAGCGTAAGAACATCAAGAGCAAAGGTGGCAGACCACACCCTCAATCACTGAAGACCATCCAGCCGAATGCAGCTGGGATCGATCTTGGTTCACGAGAGCACTGGGTGGCCGGTCCACCTTTGGAAGATGCAAAGCCAAACGTTGAGCGTTTCGGCACAACTACCCCAGAATTGTTACGCCTGGCCGACTGGCTCAAGGAGCAAGGGGTGCGGACCGTGGCCATGGAGAGCACCGGCGTATACTGGATCCCGTTATTCGAGATCCTTGACAACCGCGGATTTGAAGTTCTGCTGGCCAATGCCCGTCAGATCAGCCATGTTCCCGGCCGCAAGACCGATATGCTCGACTGCCAGTGGCTCCAACTTCTGCACGCCTGCGGATTGCTTCGGGGTTCGTTCCGGCCTGCCGACGACATCTGCCGACTGCGCTCCCTAATCCGCGAACGTAACACAATGGTGGAACGACGTGCAGACTGGGTACGACGAATGCAAAAATGTCTCGATCAAATGAACGTCTGTGTGCATCATGCGGTTTCGGACATCACCGGTGTCACCGGCATGGCCATTATCCGCGCAATTGTTGATGGCGAGCGCGACCCTCACGCTCTGGCTCGTCTCCGTAATGCCCGCTGCCGAAAATCCGAAGAGCAAATCGCTGAGGAACTGACCGGCAACTGGCGTCCTGAGCACCTGTTCAACCTCCGCCAAGCCCTGAAGATGTACGATCAGCTCTGCACCGTGATTGCGGACTATGACTCGGAAGTCCTCACCTACATTGCAATGCTCCAGCCTCCAGATACGAGCGATAAATTTGCACCGCCTTCCGCTTCCAAGTCCAAAGCCAATAATATATCCAAGCGAGGTCAGGAGCCTATGCGCCAAGGCCTATATCGGCTTTCCGGCTTCGACCTGACGACCATCGACGGCATTGGAGTGGATACCGCTACGGTGATCATCAGTGAACTCGGTCTGGACTATACCGTTTTTCCCAATGAAAATCACTTCGTTTCGTACCTCCGACTCGCGCCAAATCTGTCCATTAGTGCGGGGAAAAAAGTTCCTAACAAGTCTAAAGCCAGTACTTGTACACGTATCGCTACCGCACTGCGAATGGCTGCGTTAACACTGCGAAACTCCAAAACAGCCCTCGGCGCCTTCTATCGACGCGTTTCCTGGCGTAAAGGCGCCTCGGTGGCAGTATTCGCCACCGCCCGAAAACTCGCTCAGTACATTTACCGTCTGGTCTGTTATGGCCAAGCTTACGTAGACACTGGCGCACAGGCCTATGAGGCCCGTTTCAACCACCGTCGACTGAGTTTTTACACCAAAGCCCTTAATGATATGGGATACAAAGTCGAACCTTTAACAACCAATGGAGCCACACTCACATGATCGAGTTTCATACGAGGGCTTTCTTTTTTCTAATGGCGAAGCCTTATCCATTTTCTCACGCATCAGACGAATAGTCTTCTCATAATCTTCGCTGTAGAAGATGGCAGAACCTGCAACAAAAACATTGGCGCCTGCAGATGACACCAGACCTATGGTCTCCGGGCTGATCCCGCCATCGACCTCGATCTCAATGT
>JBDRTM010000187.1:0-9139 GCA_043824065.1 Planctomycetota bacterium
TGATCAAGCCGCTGGCGACCAACAACTTTTCCGCTGGGGTCGCGAAAGGTTACATTGCTGAATTTGTAATGGACATCCATACCCGCACATGCTACATTTAAATATATTTTTTTCATGGCTATCTCCTTTCTTTGTCCTCTATTATATCAGAGCACACGATTGGAGACAGCCTTTCATGAGATTACCCTGCGCAGGAATGTCAAACGTACGATTCAAAGCAGTATTCCGCCCCTTGGTGTTTCCGTATTTGGTTAGATAAAATAGGGTAAAAGGCCGTAAAAGGCAAAGGAATTTTAGTGGATTAGAGAATTAAAGTGAACTAAAGTGCCTAAAGTGAGCTAAAGTTATAAAAAAAGAATGTCCAATGTCGAAGTGAAAGTGGTGCGAAATATCGCGGCCTACGCTCTGAGAGTGGCAAATCAGGGCAACCACGTGACAAATTATAGGCGGGCCAATTTCAAGGGAGGTTATTACTTCATCAGGGTCGTGATGCACAATCGTTGCTCAGATTCGTATAAATAAGCAAACAAATATTTATTGGGCAATAACTGAACAAACAGAGGGTTTATACGATGGCAAAGATACAGATAGTATTCTACAGCATGTACGGACACGTTTATAAATTAGCTGAAGCTGTGGCTGAAGGGGCGCGAGAGGTTCCCGGAACGGAAGTATCTATTTATCAGGTTCCTGAACTGGTTCCCGATGAAGCGCTGGAAAAAAGCGGTGCTAAAGCCGCACGTGAGGCATTCGCAGATATCCCAGTTGCAAAGCCAGAGAATTTGGCTGAGGCTGATGCAATTATATTCGGTACGCCGACGCGGTTTGGGAATATGTGTGCTCAAATGCGCAACTTCCTCGACCAGACGGGGCAATTGTGGTTCCAAGGTGCCCTGGTCGGTAAAGTCGGCAGCGTTTTCGCCAGTACCGCAAGTCAGCACGGCGGGCAGGAGACAACCATTACGAGCTTTCATTCGACGCTGCTGCATCATGGCATGATTGTCGTTGGTGTTCCTTATGCCGAGCAGAGATTGCTCAACATGAAGGAGATTACAGGAGGAACGCCATACGGGGCAACAACTCTTGCGGATGCCGATGGTTCTCGTCAGCCGACCGAGAACGAGTTAGCTATCGCGAGGTTCCAGGGCAAACACGTGGCTGAGATTACCCAGAAGCTCTGCGGTTGATGAGTCATCTACGTAATAATCAAAATGCCTCCGGCAGGATTTTTCTTGCTGCGTTACGCAGGTAGTTTGAAATCTGCCTTTCGGAGTTCATACCAAGCACCTTTCTGGCCACGTTGTTGCAGTCTTCCACCGTTACCGAGCGAATCATCTGCTTTATCTCCGGTATCATCGGCGCAGTAAGCGAAAGCGTTCTAATCCCCATCCCCAACAGCAGCATAATGTACTCCGGCTCGGAAGCCATCTCGCCGCAAACGCTGATGTCTATTTGTGCCTTGTGCGCATCCTGAATAACCGTCCTGATAAGCCGAAGCACCGCAGGGTCCGCCGACGAATACAGCGTAGCAACTAATTCATTGCCCCTGTCAACAGCTAACGTATATTGAGTAAGGTCGTTTGTTCCGATACTGAAAAAATCGACGTCCCTTGCAAGCGAAAAAGCAGTCAATGCCGACGACGGCGTCTCAATCATAATGCCTATCTGAATGTCCCTGTTGAATGCTATGGACTCTTCGTCGAGGTCATCCATAACATCCCGCAATATCATCTTCGCCTGCATCGATTCCTGCAGATTTGTAATCAGCGGAAACATAATCCTGACATCACCGAGGACCGAGGCCCGCATAATCGCACGCAACTGCGTCTTGAACATCATAAGGTTCTGCAGGCAAAATCTGATAGACCTTAGCCCCAAAAACGGGTTCGGCTCAGGTGCGAAACGCTTTCTTTGCGTATATTTATCCGCCCCAAGGTCCAAAGTCCTTATTACCACAGGTCTGTCCTGAAGAACACTGACAGTCTCTGCATAGGCCTGATAATGCTCTTCTTCTGTTGGCTCGCTTTGGCTGTTAAGATACAGATACTCTGTACGGTATAACCCTACACCCTCGCCTCCTTTTTGCAGGACCGCCTCGGCCTCATCGTGAAATTCGATATTGCCCAACAATGTGATTTTCACACCATCGCGAGTAACCGCCGGTTTTTCTCTTATCGCATCGAGCTTGTGCTCAAGCTCTGCAAACTCCTTAGAGTATTCCTGGTACTGCTGAATTGTCTGGTCGTCCGGATTGACAATGACGATGCCGCGATTGCCGTCGATAACGACGGTGTCTCCGCCGTTGACGGACTCGGTAAGGTCTTCGAGTGCCACCACCGCAGGAATACCTAAAGAGCGGGCAACAATGGCGGCATGGCTGGTTCGTCCGCCGGCATCGCTGGCAATACCTTTGACAAACTTCCTGTTGAAGCCGGCGGTTTGAATAGGGCTCAATTCCCGAGCAATAATCGTAACCTCTTCGGTCAGATGCTCGACATCCTCGCGCTTCCTGTCAAGAAGCTGTATGAGCAGACGCCTTTCAATATCGTAAATGTCCGCCGCCCGCTCACTGATATAGGCATCTTTTTCCTTGCTGAAATGTGATGCAATTTCACGAAGGGTAGTTGATACGGCGTACTCTGCCGTTACCGATTCGGAGTGCACCAAATCGGTTATCCTCTTTCGCAGGCTTCTGTCGTGCAGGAAACGCAGATGCACGGCAAAAATATCTTTTATCTTACTGCTCTCGGCCTTGCCGTGTGCCGCCTCAAGCTCGGTCAATTCGCCGATAGCACCCTTGAAGGCATTTCTCACCCGTTGAATCTCAGTCGTCCGTTCTGAAGCTTTTATTGAACGGCGGGGAATGCGATATTCCTCGGAATCAAGAATCAGCGCCTTGGCAATAGAAATGCCCGGCGAAACAGCTATCCCCTTTTTTATTTCCATATTCAATAACCAATATCGAAGATCCGGCGCCTTTTGACGGAGTCAATATCGTAGAACCGCCAGCGCTGAAAGCCCGCCTCTGGAGGGGCGGAATCAATTTCACGGTGCCGGCTCACCGAACAATTTCTCTTCCACGAGCTCTCGCAAAGCACCGATTACTTTGGCAGCATCGGAACCTTCAGCCTTGATTTTTAGTTTGGTCCCACAAGTCGCAGCGAGCATACTCATCTGCATGATACTCTTGCCATCCACCTCAGTTTCGTTATTGCTGACGGTAATATCACTTTTAAACTGGTTTGCAATATCAACAAACTGCATCGCGGGGCGCATATGAAGGCCGTCCGCGTTTTTTATCTCAACTTCTGTTTCGCAAACCACTTTTTCCAATGAATCCTGCTCTGCCTGCATTTTCAGACTCAGGGCCTTGTCCTTAACGCCCGTAAATCTACATTACTATCACTACACTACAAAGACGAATTTTCATCGGCCTCCCTGAGAAGGTCTTCAACCTGGGCCGGGCTTCGGCACTGCCTTAGAAACTTACGGAACTTCTCCTGCTGCAAATGCCTGAAAACATTCTCCATCGCCTGCAAATGTTTGTCCGGCTCATCGGCAGGACTGATTAAAAGTATTACCGAATAAACCGGCTGCTTGTCGAGAGCGGAAAAATCAATACCGGCACCGCTCAGTCCTATCGCGGCAATCACATCTTTAACTAATTTGTGCTTCACATGAGGCACGGCAACGCCTTTACCCATGCCCGTGCTCGCTTCCTTCTCTCTTTTTATCACCGCCCTGGTAATTTCTTTACACTTGCCTTTTCCGAGCTTGCCGGCTTTATCAAGTGATGACACTATCTCTGCTATTGCACCGTCACGGTCGGGTGCCTGCAGTTCCGGAACTGTTGCCTTAAAACAGACAAAATCTGCAAATTTCATTTTATCCGACCAAAATTATACTACGTTAGCTCTGTTAGCTCTGTAGGCTCTGGGCCGCCTTTGTGTTTATCGTCTCGTTCCCTGCCCTTTGTTCTTCTGAGCTGCCGTTCAAGTTTATGGACAGCCATATCAATGCAGCGGTAAGCATCTTCACCCGTTTCGGTGCCAACGAAAACCTTGCTGTGTTCGGCCCTTGCAATTATCTCCACGCTGGTATTACCACCTTGACTGCCGTCAATAATCACTTCAACCTGATTTATACTACTGTAGTATTTGGGAAGCTTGGAAGTTTTTTCTTCTGCGTGACTTCTGATAGCTTCCGTTATTTCGATGTGCTTACCAGTGATTGTAAAAAGCAAGATTATTCTCCTTAACAATTTTGCATATTGCTAATTTTCTTCGAAAACACAATCCATCTTTATTCTTGACCTTCCGAATCAGGCTCCGGCAAAGCAGCCACCCCCTGCTTCTGACCCGGCGCGATAACCCCGCCGCTGACGGTAAATCTAAATGCTTCCTCTATTGTCATATCTAAATCTATGGTCTGCTTCTTCGGCACCATTATTACAAAACCGGTAAATGGTGTCGGCGAAGTGGGTATAAGAATGGTAAGAAATTCCTTTTTAACATTGTTCACGACTTTCTCAATCCCGGAGCCGGTAACAAAACCCACGGACCATATCCCCTTTCTCGGATACTCGACCGCAACGACTCTTGAGAAGGGTGGTCTTCCCTGCTCTTCCTGCGCAAACAAAAAATCAGTAATTTGTTTTACATAGGGGTAAACCTTACTTAAAACGGGTGTGCTCATTATGAACTTTTCGACCATTCGCCACAGGGTTCTGCCCACGACACTGGCCAATATTGCACCGACTATGAAAACGACGACCAGCGCTATAAGAAAACCTATTATGGAACCAGCCCCATCTACTAAAATTTCGGTCAGATCTTTTTTGCTAATGCCACTTTCGCCCCGTAAGAACATTATCAACCGAACCAGACCACGATTTATATGGATACTGATATTGTTTTGGATGAACTTGTATCCCCAGACAAATATCCCTATTGTCAGAATAGTCGGCAATAGTACGGCTAATCCACGAAAAAAGTAACTTTTAAACCGTCCTACCATGGAATACTATTAAAAACAGCCCCTGATTATTATCAATTTACCGGTTTTTATGCAACCAAAGCCGCTCACAACACGGCTTTTTACCCAGAACACCATAGATTAAACTACCGGCTTATCATAGTCAACAAAAAAGTCTTTCGGAGTTTCCCAAACGCTTTTTATCGCGTTTGGGGTCCCCCGGCAAATGTGCGCCAATCAAATGTATCGCGGCCCCCGGCAGTGAAGCGAGCATCCATACTATCCGCTGGCAGAGGGCCAGGGCCAACGCCGGCTCTGCTTCGACGCCGGCATAATGGACAAAAAGGTAGGCGAGTGTGCCTTCGACTACGACAGCCCCGCCGATGCTGACAGGCAGTGCCCCCAACACCCACGTTAGTGTGAAAAAAACATAGTAATATTTGATGCTGGCGGTAATCCCAAGATTGACTCCAAGAAACCAGAAGCCCGTTATCGTTATAATCTGCATAGAAACAGTCAGCCCAAAGGCCGCAAGAATTGTCAGCGGTTTGCTGCAGTAAATAAGTGTCGCACCTTTAAGCTTTTCAAACGCCCTGATGCTGTGGGTTCGAATATGCAACCAGGCCGCTCGCAGCAAAACCCTGCCCCGCTTGTGCAACAGCAATCCACAAAAAACTGCCATCAATACCACAACCACCCAAATAATACCACCTTTGTATTCAGTGAGCAACTTAAAAGGACCGCTGCGGCCGGTGAAGGTTACTGCCTCCGCCTGGCCTCGCAGGAAAAGCACGTAGAAAAAAACCGCAATTACTAATGTGCTTAACAACCCAATAATCCGGTCAACAAATACGCTCAAGGCCGCCTCGAACCTTTTATCGGTGTGTTTTGTAACGTACCAGGCCCGAAGGAAATCCCCCCCTACCGAACTGGGCATGAAATTATTGTAAAAAAGCCCCAAAAAATTCAGCCTGACGGCAGCCCCCAAATCTATAAAGATAGATTGAGTCCTAAGCAGCAGCCACCAGCGAAACCCCACCATTACCTGACTAATGACAAAAATACTGAGTGGTACCGCAAAAACCCCCAAATTCATTCGAACAAAAATCGACGCTAAATTACTCCACCTCTGACCACGAGATACCCACACTATGGCCCAAATGGCGCCAACCACAACCACCAAAATACGCAGAAACAGGAAAACGTATTTACTTTTCTCAGTTTTCGCCTTGGGCATTGAAGTAGTTTGCCTTGAAAAGACTTGTTTTTACACATAATAACGGGTAAAACTTATCTTGGCAAGATGATATTTGGCGAATAGTGATTGGTGAGTGGTGAGTGGAATAAGTGAACTAAAGTTTGAAGTGCCTAAAGTGCCTAAAATATGGATATCAGGAGAATAGAAAATCAGGATGCAGATTACCAGTGTATGAGGATATCAGGAAAACGAGCCTGATGTTCTAATAACCCGATGCCCACTACCTGGTAACCTGATGGCCTGATAGCTTAAATCAATAGCTCACTTTAGGCACTTTCCTAATAAACAAATAACCAATACCAGAGGCAGGAATTAACCATTTAACGAGATAGGAGACCAAACAGGTGAGTACAAAACAAGACATCGAAGAGGGCGCAGAGTTTATTCCGAAATTCGATGATAACGGCCTGATACCAGTTGTAGCTCAGGACAGCCAGACCGGCCAGATATTAATGGTCGCTTATATGAACCGTCAGGCACTTGAGTTGACAATCCAGACCGGCTATGCCACATACTTCAGCAGGTCGCGACAAAAAGTATGGAAGAAAGGCGAGCAGAGCGGCCACGTCCAAAAAATAGGACAGATACTTGTCGATTGCGACCAGGACTGCCTGATTCTAAAAGTAATCGTTGATGCCGGCCAATGCCACGTTGGTTATCGGTCCTGCTTTTACCGCGCATTAAAGAAAAACAAAGACAAAAAGCTGAAATTTATCGCAGATAAGGTCTTCAATCCCCAAAAAACCTACCGGAAGTAAAGCTAAATTTTGCCCCTGCGGCTGCGTATCTGCTTGCTACAAAGAAAGTTACTACATTTATGCTTCAATAAACAAAAAAAAACGGGATAATCCGGAATTTTTTCTTGTTTTTAGGGCAATAATGTGGTATCTTATTACTTGTAAACAATAGACTTAGTGAGGAGTGTCGAGAATCTTTTTCTGTCATTTTTGAATCTCTATTCCTCACAGAGCGTCTGACGTGTGTAGAAAAAGTGTTTCAAAATCGAAAAAATTATCGTTTTTTCAGGAGGACTTAAACTATGAAAAGATTTAAATCAAAGGTATTGTTGGTTTGCGTGCTGACGTTACTGCTCGGTATGGCAGAACTCGCTGTGGGCGCTCCAGCCAATGATAACTGTGCGAACGCAACATCGGTCGGTAACGTAACGGACCTGGCGTTCAACACTACATTGGCGACGTTCGATGGGCCCGGTCACTGTACGACCAGCTCGAACATCTGGTACGTCTATACCGCCACCCAGAGTGGTGGCCTTACCATCAGCCTGTGCGGCAGTAGCTACGACACCACACTTGCCGTCTATGATGGGAGTAATTGCCCCCCGAAGCTGGAGGACATGCTCAGATGCAACGATGATTTCTGTGGCAGGCAGTCCGAGGTCGAATTTGCTGTAACCGCCGGCAATCAGTACCTGATCGAGATCGGAGGGTTCGGCTCCAACGCAGGTCAGGGTGTAATGACTATCAGTCACGAGATGTTTTCGAACGGCACGCCCTCCAACGATGACCGTGATGACGCAGGGTATATCGATGGGTCAACGGAGCGAACGTTCGACACCACTTTTGCAACGTTCGATGGTCCCGGCCTCTGCATGGACAGCCCAAACATCTGGTACATCTTTTCTGCTGATTCTACGGGTAACGTTACTGTCAGTCTCTGTGGCAGCAGCTACGACACAAAGCTCGCTATTTATGATAGTAGTGGTTGGTACCCGGATTCGGACGACCTGATCGATTGCAATGACGACTTCTGCGGTACGGATGCCCAAATCACCTTCATGGCGCTCGCCGGCAACCATTATCTCATCGAGGTCGGCGGGTACAACGGCGAGACCGGCCAGGGCGTGTTGAATATCAGTACCAGTTGGGGGCCCGGTGAGCCGACCAACGACGACTGCTATAATGCAACAGCCGTCGGTAACGTAACGAACCTGCCGTTCGACACCACCCATGCGTCATCTGATGGTCCCGGCTACTATAATACCTCCGACAACGTCTGGTACCGCTATACCGCTCCGTACACCTGTGATGTTACCGTCGACCTGTGTGGCAGCAGCTACGACACCGTACTCGTCGTCTATGACGGCTGGGATTGCACCCCGGCGTTTACGGACATAATCACACGCGACGATGATTCTTGTGGTCTGTATGGTCTGCGGTCTAAGGTCACCTTCGCAGCAATCGCCGGCCACCATTACCTCATCGAGATTGGGGGCCCCAGCGACTCCGATTGGGGTCCAGGTGTGCTGACTATCAGTTGCGAGGGATGGCCGCCATGGCCACCATGGTCAAACGATGACTGCGATAATGCAAAGCCCATCGGTAACGTAACGGACCTGCCCTTTGATACCACCGAGGCGACGTTCGATGGCCGCGGTGACTGTATGACCAGCCCAAACATCTGGTACCGCTATACCGCTACAGGCACAGGTGACGTTACCGTCAGCTTGTGCGGCAGCAGCTACGACACAAAGCTCGCCGTCTATAACAGAGTCAATTGCCCTCCGAGGCGCAGTGACATGATTAGTTGCAATGACGACTTCTGTGGCTGGCAGTCAGAGATTACCTTCGCCGCAACCGCCGGCAGACAGTACCTCATCGAGGTTGGCGGGTTCGGCTCCAGCACCGGTCGGGGTGTGATAAGCGTCAGTTCTGAGATAGTAGAACCTCCAACAAAAGCATTAGACCTCGGTGATGCACCGGACAGCAGTAACAATTTCAGTAGAAACATGACAGCATATCCCAAGGGAGGACCTTCAGGAGTGAGAGCATATTACCCCACTGTCTTCAACGATGCCAGTGGTGCCGGGCCTTATGGGCCGGTTCACTTGAACCCTCTGGCAGTCGCTCACTTAGGCAGCACTATTACTAATGAAGCCGAAGCTGACAT
>JBDRTM010000188.1:0-4121 GCA_043824065.1 Planctomycetota bacterium
GAATCCAACTTTAGCTCACTTTAGGCACTTTAGCTCACTCTTCACTAACTTGCACCTCTACATCTGTCGAGAACACTCTACAAATCAGCTACTTTTTATGCAAAACAAACCCAATTTCCGAAAGGCCAAAATGAACGTAAATCCATATAATACAACGGATTATGAAAATAAATGGCAGCGGAGAGTCCGAAAAAACAAACCCAATTCAAACCCAATCAAACCCAATCTCCAAGACACCCAAATGAGCATAAATTCAATATTAACAAAGGATTATGAAAGAAATGACATTTTCGCAGTCTATGAAAACAAACCCAATTCAAACCCAATACAAACCCAATCAAACCCAATCTCGAAACAACTCCAGGGCAGGTGGGGCTACCTACTCTCTGAGTCAGGCTTTAGACTGCTCTCATTTTCTGCTGACAGACCCTTCGCTCTGGAGATTGTAATGGCCAACAGCCTTGCGGACAAGCATTTCGAAGTCCACCCCCCCGAATTTCCAAGGCTTAGTAATTACCCTGAAAACCTCTCCCTGGTCGGCTGCCATCATAAGAGTGGCGTCCTGTTCATATCCCGAGAGTACCATCCCGATGATGTGGGGATACTCTTTTCTGACGGTTCTAAGAAGCTCCAGTCCGGTCATCTCAGGCATGCGCATATCGGTTACGATTACATGCACTTCTTCTCGCTGGAGGATTTCAAGCGCTTCATTGCAGTTCTTGACGAAAAGTTTATTGTACGATTCATCCAGGAGTCCCCTTTCTAAGGACTGCAGGACTATTTCGTCATCGTCCACAAATAATACGGTTCTCTTTTCTACTTTTTTCTGCTTCCATTTCATTTTTTGTCTCTTTCTTGCTAATTGGAAGTTTTATTGTGAATTTTATTCCCTTGTTTTTTTTTCAATCGCTGCCCTGAGGCTACTCCCGGCCTTTCGGAACTCTCTGCACATTCGGCGGAAACCGCTGCTATGGTAGGCGTTTTCTGTTATCAGGTCGCGCGCCAATAATTTTTCGGCCAGATGTGATGCTGAATCCATCTTAAAATTGCTACTTCAGCCCATTTTTCATAACTATCTGTGTTATGGGACTACGCTCGGCAGGGGCAAGTGCTTTGTCAAGCGTGCTTTGAGGATTTTCATTCCGCACCCATTCGGCTTTGCTCAAGGCAGGCTCTGATGCGGAATCCAGTACCATCAATAAGAGCCTATCCCAATAACCCGCTCTATCCCCAAGGGAAGCCCGATGCCTGCGTTGTCGGTGAAAAAACGTTCTCAACGTGGAGCAAACCACGCCTGGCGAGCATTTTTGGCCTGCCGCCTTGGCCTCGAACTTTTCGCTCGGCCTCATAACGAGACGGTTATTCGGATAAGCTCTAATTGCCAAATAAATCACACGACTTACGGTGCCGGTTCCGGGGGCGGAGGATACAGACGAATATCATCGAAGTACATCGTACCAGAAGCACCGGCTACCGGATTCTTCTTGTTGCCCAGGCCAAGGGCAATCGTATTGACATTGGCAAGGTTCACGCCCTGGTCTGCAAATGCCTGCAGGTCGATATTCCATTCCGTCCAGGTAGTTATCTGCGCTGCATTAGGATTATCATGAGAGACTACCGCATTGCCGTTAAGAGCCACATACAACGTCTCAGCAGCGTTAGCCGAATCGCCCCTGAACCAAATCGATAATGTGCTAATACCATTCTCGGTCCAGTCACGCGGATAAGTCAGCGTCTTCTCCACCTCTGAATACCTGAGGATGCTGTTGTCGTACCAGAATGGCATCGATTGGTTGCCTCCGTGAAAGATAGTTTCTTCGGTAAAAGAACCAGTGTTTTCGTCGCCAACGGCCGAGCCGGTCCCGTTGCCGGGAGAGTAGGGCTGAGTACCCGGCGTACCATAGCCAAGCCCGTCTTCCCACGAATACCATATCTGGTTGTCATTAGCGTCGTAGCCCTCAAAATCATCAATGATAAGGTAGTTGGCTGTCGTAAAGCTCCATACATTGCCTGTCCAGGGACTGTCTGGATTGACGTTATTGGCCTCGTTAATAAATACGCCAATAGTAGGTAGTATTCCACAGGAGTTTTCCGGGTTCATAGCTCTGGGCACCAAGGTCTCCGGTGCCTTTATACTCTGGCGAGCCGGTATTGGCATTGCGTACGGCCTCCTGGTCGTCGCCGAAGTACACCTGATGCGAAGCAGCGTAGGCTCCCGGCGACCAGGTAAGAATCGGTGTCTGCTTGACATCCACAGCGCCATTAGCCGGGTCCGGGCTTCCGACGGCGCCCTCAGTAGTAAAGCTCCAGACTTTGCCTTTATACGTCTGGATAATATCAGACTCATCGACCCGCCAGTAGTAAGTCTTAGCCATTTTAAGCGGGCCGGGATTGTAGGCCGTAGTTCCCTGAGGGAGTCCACCAGCGGCATTGTTGACATCGTCAAAATTCTCGCCGAAGTAAACGGTGTGCAATTTAGAACCGAAACCAGCCGTCCAGCTAAGGTCTGCATTCGGGCCTACAGACTCGGCACCATCAGCCGGGTCGGGTGCATAGGCGGTCTTGGATGGAACTGTAAAGCTCCAGACGGGACCTTTCCAAGGGCTATTTGGCTCGGTGTCATTAACCTCGTCAATCCGCCAGTAATATGTCGTGCCCGGAACAAGACCATCCGGATAAGGAAATCCAGGGAATCCGGCGGTAAAAAATGTCGCGGCCTGGTTGCCCCTTAAGGTCTCGCCTGTGCCATCGTTAACCTCGTCAAAGTTGTCACCCAAATACACATCGTGTGAGACCGCAAAATCTCCCGGTGACCAGCTCAGAATCACCCATGTGTCCTCGATGAGGGCACCGTCAGCCGGTTCTGGGCCCAAAGCATTCGGATATTCTCCACCTTTCATAACAGCCTTGACCTCGTCGGCGCTCAGCGCATGATTGTACAGATACACATCGTCAATAATCCCCTTGAAGTTCTGACCGGATCCGAGACGTCCGCCAATGGAGAGTGACAGATCATTCTGTTGAAGTTTGCCTGTCGCGGCGATTCGGGCAACTTCCTCTCCGTCTTTGTACAGAATGACGGCACTGCCATCGTAAGTCATACAGAGGTGACCCCATTGGCCTACGAAGTTCTCCAACCCGGGAGTGGTATCGAAGCGAGCCGAAGCATTGACTGTCGCACGGATGGTCTGAGTAGTACTATATTGTATAGCATAGGGGTATTCCCCTGATTTCTGCTTGATGAAGGGTTTAGCGTAATCAGCTTGATCGGCTTCTGGCTTGATTTAAAGGGCCATCGAAACGGCGTCCTCCAGGTGGAAGTCAGCATGATCGGGGATTTCCACCTTGTTGTTGCCGTCGAATTTGAGGGCTTTGCCAAACTTGCCTTCTACCCATTCAGGGGTACCTTCAGCGAAGAATCCGTTATGCCCTGCACCCGACACATCGGCTACAGTGGTGCCTGTACCTTCGTCGAACCTCCACCAGCCGATAAGGTCTGCTTTGACTACACTTGTCAAAACCAGACTCAGCACCAGAACAAAAGAAAGCAAGTAAATCAATTTTCTGCACATAATAATCCTCCTTCAAAAAGAGTTAAAAATGACCGTGCTTTGGGCACACACCAAAACACTCGTTCCCGCAGAGCCGGGATATGAAGTTTCCGTTGAAATGTGGAAACCTCCACTCGTGAAGCTCAAAATCGCCGTTACAACTAACTCTATGCCCTGCAGAATAACTCCTCCTTTATCAAAAAACCGTAAAAAATGTGGCCGCCCGTCTTGTCTCGGCCCCGCTGCGATTCACTCGGCCTTGACAAGCCAAGCCGAGACAAGCTTTATAACCTCGAAGCCACAGATGTCCGCCTGAGCAGGAACAAACTTCACTAACCTTATCTATACCAAATTAACCCCCTTCCCGTCAAGGAAAATCTCTGGATTATGAGTGGGTATCTATTCTTGATGTGGTTGTGTTTAATGCACCTCACAGGCCATCTAAACAGCGAACTCGTATTGGGGGTATCATACATGGGTGCGGTGATGGGGAGAAAGAGACGGTCAGAAAAGGGCTCTTCCGAATAATGAGTAGGTGCAATCGTCGTTTCGGACGACCGAGAAAAATCG
>JBDRTM010000189.1:0-11609 GCA_043824065.1 Planctomycetota bacterium
ATTCACTGAAATTCTTATACATCAATCTTTTTCCCTCTATTCCTTTAACTGCCGCTTCTGTCCTCTCTTCATGATCAACGTTTCGATTATACCAATAGGTTCTTTGTCAAATGCATAATTCCATTTTAAATTTTCACAAAACCACCATCACCGTATTGCTGGCTTGCCCTTCGCCAGCCTTGTTTACGGCGATAATGCGGTATTCAAGTTCTTTTGTCTTCGGCTGTTCGACTAATTGTGGCTATTTTACTTAACATCCCTGAAATAAACAACTTATATTATTTTCTTCAATCGTTATGAGACTTTTGCTAATTTACTTTGTCATAGCTAAAGCCTACTTTCAAAAATAGGGGACGTTTACCGATTTCGTGTATTTAGTTCTTTTTCTTCTGTCTCTGTACGGCTTTGGCATCCCTTTGTTGCGAAACTCTCGAATGGTTGGCCCTGGTGGTTTTGTCTCTGGCTTCTTCGTCTATAACCGGCCACAAGCGATATATTATCAAAATTCTGTCTGTTTGTCATCAATAAACTGGAATATATAGTTTTAGTATTTGAAGATGCGTAGACAGCCTTATTTCCGTTCAATTTTTCGTTATCGGCTCACCCAGAGCATTCAGAGGCTCTTCGATAGTCAGTTTATCTCCCAAAGTAGCAGCTAAGTCGGGCAAATCATATACGGTCAATGCTCCGTGCACTGTGTTTACCAGCTGGTTCAGAGACCGGCCTGATTCGATAACGTTTGACCAGGAGACCAGCCCTCTTATAAGTTTAACCGAGCCGAACATATCTGATTCGAGCGCCGCAGCGTGCAGGGCCGGAACGCTGACGTGACCGACCGCGACCAAATCCACGCGACCATTCTCTTGCTGCTGTAGAAAGCGCGCGCATATCAGTATATCTTCGGCACGCATTCCAACGTAGGAGCGCCCTAATAGATAGGCCGTATAAACATTCTTCCAATCGAACCCAGTCGCCTCTCCAAGTTTCTTCTGACTGGTCTGCTGAGTTTCACCCGTGCCGCGCAGGTCCACAGCTAACACCGACCGACCGGATTTGACCAGCTTTTCGATTGGCCTGCCAGGCCCGGTATCTTTATCTTTGCCATTTTCGTGTACATACAAAACCATTCCCTCAGACCGTGTTTGCTTGGGCAAAAACATCAAAGCGGGCAGGTATATACCATCTTCGGATTTGATAATGAGTTTCTCAATCTTATAGTCGGGCCAATCTTCAATGCCTATCCTTTCGACTATGGGTTCTGGTAGTTCTGTTAATTTTCGGATACCAGCAATTTTACCTACCTGATTAAGCAATGTCCTTCGAGATTTTGTTGTCCAACGTCTCTTACGTTGTTTGGCCAATTTCTTTTCATAATCCCGGTTCAAATCATAAGTTGACCGTGCCCCTTCCAATTCCATCACCTGACCTTTCGGTGTGCATTTAATCTCTTCTTCACTGAGCAGCTCGATAGCCGGCTCGGTTATCGGCTCATCTTTTTTAAGCAGCCATCGCGCCATCCAACGCACCACACTTTGGCGCTGTTGCTGATTGTAATTGTGAGACGCATCGTTTTCCAACAGGTCGATGCGTTCGGCAAAGCCCATCCGCGAATAGAGACGCTTGGCATAGCGGAACGAGTCCCAGGTGCCCTGGATGTCAAAAAAATCTTTGGTCGCAGCGCAGATGATAATCGGTGTTGGTGCCCGCATCATCAGGTAATCTGCGTGGTCCATCCCAAAGGCAAGCTGGCCGAAAATGTTCTGCTCGGCGTCCTGTGGTCCGATGGTTGATAGAAGGCGGTCGAAACTCGTAATGTAACAGCTCGGGGCCGCTGCAATGACACGGTCGTCTAATGACATCAGGTGCGAGGTCTGCGTACCCCCGCCGCTGTTACCCGTGCAGCCGATGCGAGTCGGGTCCACCTCCGGACGCGATTGGAGATAGTCTATGCCCCGCATGCCGTCCCATATCTCAAACCGAGCTGTGTTGCGACCAAGTAGAATACTGCCAGCTCCGACCATGGTGTGGGCCTTTGTACCTTGTAGCCCAGGTAACTGCGAAAGCATTTGATTGCGCTCACCCTGGTCGATAGGGTCAAAGACCAATGCCGTCATGCCGTTAAGGGCCAGCAGTGCCCCCATAGTCTGATAGGACTCATGCTCCTTGCCGTTGCTGCTGTGGCCGCAGGGCACAAGAACACCGGGGTATGGCGGTTTGTGTTTCTCGGCGTCAGGCAAGAACAACACTGCGCTAACATAGTGCTTCGGCTGGCTCTCGAAGATGACTTTTTCTACTTTATAGCCGTTGCGGTGAACTACGCCTGTGATGCGAGGATTCAGAGGTGTTCGCCGCGGCAAGTCCCCGATAGATTCGAGAAATTTACTGCGAAGGCGCTTCTGGTACTCGGCTATCTGTTCCGGCGTTGTTCGCTGTTCATACTCGGCCTTCCATTTCTCGAACCGTTCCCGGGCCTGGCTCCGCAGGTAATGATTCATCATATCACCTGCCTTAACGCCATTGATAGCCCCGGACAAAACCCGAAGATTTTCGTCCGCCAACGTTACGGCGTTAACCAGTAAAGAAAGACACACAACCGCGATAAATGTTTTTTGTCGATTCATAATTCGCCTCCTGTTTACTGACATTTCTCGTACCACATTTACCCTGCAAGGCAGATGAGCTTTATTTCACGGCTAACAGATACAACGATATGCTCAGTGCAGGTACTTTAAGTTTATTCGACAGACTGTCAATTTTCTTTTCGACAATCCGAACACTGGGGTCTTTACCTGGTTCATTGTAGGCCATAGGGTCTTCGTTGGCAATCAGCCACAACCGTCCCCTTCCGCTAAGCCGGGCGCCTTCCAAGTCCACCGGTAGCTCATGTTCTTGCTCCGTTGGATTGACGATGGCAATGGTCAGGGCTTTACGGTCGCTGGTCCAGGCGGCTGCTACATCGAGCGGATAAGCCTCACCGGTGACGGTGACAGGCACAGTTCCAAAATGGTTACGGTAAAGTTTCAAGGCCAACCCCGTCGTCTCAAAGGCAGCAGCGGTCTTGGTGGTCTTAATGCAGCCGATGACGTTGACTGTCTGGGCATAATTGGCCAGGAAGATTATATCCGAATGACGAAAGTATTCATGCAGGCCTTTTGCGATTCCCAGTGCGTCTTTGTGGAAATATCTGGTTCCCAGCTCGCCAAACAGATAGGGACCGTACCAGTAGTTCCATTCGGTCATGGCGATTCGGATATCTTTGCCTTTGAGAGTATCCAATTTTTGCCGTAGTTGTTGATGGAATTCAACCTTTCGTTTGATATTGTTGGCGATTTGGGAGGTATGTTCGAGCAGGCTGGATTTTTCCCGACAATAAAAATGCTCCGCCATCATATCAATATGATTCGAGCAGTCCTTCAGTAAGCCTTCGCTCCAGGAGCCGGCGTTTCCGGAGGCGATGGGGATGATGTCCGGGTCAACTTCGCGCATTTTGTCCACGACCCAGTTATGCTTTTGGACATAATGCTCCAGCTTCATATAACCGAGCTGCCAGTCACCGAACATTTCGTTACCGATAGCCCAGTAGCGAACATTAAAGGGTTCCGGCTCGCCGTTTTTGGCCCGTAAAGAGCCCATCAGTGTATCGGCTGGGCCGTTGGAGTATTCTAATTGAGCAGCCGCGGAGTAGGCATCCCCAAAACCGGTATTGACGGTTACCAGCGGCTCGGTGTCGAGCAGCCGGCAAAAGCGAACAAATTCGTTGAAGCCGAAGTCGTTGTGCTCCACTCCGGTCCAGGCGGGATTTTTGCGGGGTGGACGCTTGTCCCGGTCTCCGATGCCGTCGCGCCAGTCGTAGCCGCTGACAAAGTTACCGCCGGGCCAGCGATACATCGGGGCGTTTAGCTCTTTCAGCACTTTCAAAGTATCGGCGCGCATGCCATCGATGTTGTCTGCCGGCATAAGTGAGACCGTGCCCACAAGGCATGGACCCATCGCTATTTCGTCCACCTCGATTTCCAGCTTGCCGTTTGAAGTGTCGGCCCCGGCTGTAAACTTAAATGGATATTTGCCGTACTTGTTCGCAACAACCAGAGTGTGAATGGATTCTTGTTCTTCCTGTTTGTCACCCCAGAGAAGTGATATCTTAACATTTGTACTTTGCCGTTTTGGTTTGAGGTATATATAACCGACGTATTCTTTATTTTTAACCAATCCCAGGTCAAGCTGTCGGATACCGCTGCCGGGCTGTATGAGCGGGGTGTGTTCGCCGACAAAGGAATCTTCTTTGACCATTGCCACCGAATCGCCTGGGCCGATGATTTGCCAGGGTGAGGCGCCAACGACCGCGAACGGATGATTTTTGGATACGCCCCGAGTGCTGCGATAGGGGTCGTAATTCGGCGTGATGGGAAAATAGAATTTGCGGTCTTCGAGCATCTCAGCCCAGATACCGCCGTAAATACATCGGCCGAGGTGCTCGATAAACTGACCGTAGATATACTTCGAGATTGGCTCTGCGGTCTTGTTCGCATCAATCTTAACCGCCGGCTTTGTCGTTTGGGATTCGGCAATACATTCCTGAAGACATGCTGCCAGACAAATCCCAAGTAATACTATACTTATCTTTTTTACCCTCATGATATGCTCCTTTCTATTGTTGCCATCTGCTTTTTCGTTGTAATGATTATGAATTCCTCAGCGATGCTCCTCACATAAACTGTTTGTAGAGGGACTTGAATTCTATTCGTGCCGATAGACTTCCCAGCCCATATAGTTATCAAGAGCCTCGGCAATCGCATCGGCTTTTTCCGTCCGGCTCACAGCGACATGATGCTCGAAGCCCATCTTGCATATATATTGCATAAGCCTCTGAAGGTTCGCAATTTTCATCACACCGAAACCACCGAATGTATCGAGTTTATCGTTTGTGAGCTCACCTTCACCAACATAAACGCTGATGATACCAGCGATATCGTCCGTTGCGGTTCTGCAGAAAGTGGCCTTGCCCGGTGCTATCCTGCCGACAACAGTACCGTAAGTATTGTCTTTTCCCACCGTCCCGGCAATTATCTCCTGGTAGTCCATTTTTGAATTCTCGAAGAATGACTTTGGCAGATTGCTGCAATGGAATAAAACAGCTTTATCAGGCTCGGAGCCGTAGTTATTGTTCCAGTCCAGAATGGCGCTGGGCGTGCCGTCGGCCAATTGAAGAATGTACATCCCCAACAAGCCGGTAATATCAACCTCGCACGCGCTCGGCACCAGCGACTCGCTCATCATACTCATAAGAGTACAGGGCACTATCCCAAAGAATTCCTCCAGAGCGGTCCAGCACTGAATCGCCGTACCGTCAAGCTCGGTCTCTCTGACCCACTTATCCACCACGTAACCGAATTTGGCCATCTTCAAAAGTTTGTCGGCGGGAATTGATTTGGTCGGAATGTAGTTCTGAATAGCATTTAATTTTCTCTTAACCGCCCTATCGTTATCGGCAAGCAGTGCAGCTCTTCCAAGGATTTCAGACAAATCTATCGTCTCTACCGAGATGCCTGATAGTTCGAGGATTTTTTCACTGTAACGGACGGTATTAAAAGCCCCGGTTCGTGCGCCGATAGCGCCAAACCTGGCGTTCTTCAAACCTTTAATAACCCTGCACACCGAGGCAAAATCGTCCAGGTCTTTTTTGAACTGGGGCGAAGTGGCTTTAACCGTATGTGATTTTGTCAGCGTATATGGAATACCCGCTTGCCTGAGATTGTTGCAGACACTTATCTTGCCGCAGAAAGAATCCCTTCTGTTGGCTATACTCATTTTGTCCTGTGCATCCGGCTCGGCATGAATCAGAATCGGCACATTAAGCCCTGAGCGTTTGATTGTCTCGGCCACTCCCTTTTCATCACCGAAGTTCGGCAGCGTTACGATAATGCCATCTATCTTTACGCCCTTTTCCGCGAAAAGCCCGGCGCACATCTTTGCGTCGGCAAAAGTCTCAACCGCGCCGTATTTCGTCTGCTGCATTGACAAAGCAACGGAGTTGAAACCATTTTTCTTAAGCACATCGAGTATATCTTTTCGTCCTTCTTTCGCTAACGCATCCGGGAAAAAGCCTCGGTTTCCAACGATTACTCCGAACGTGGTTTTCTTCATTTTCGTTTCTCCATTTTGTAGAACTCATTTAAACACCCAAACGAACTATTTTGTGTTTTGGTTTTTCTGACCGTAATAAGCATCCTTGCCGTGCTTCCGCAGGTAGTGCTTATCAAGAAGGGCTTTACTAATCGGTCCCTGTTCAGGATTTATCGTAATAGTGCCAAGGGCCATTGCTGCCGTCTGCTCTAACACTATCATAGATTCGACGGCTGCTGCGGCATTATTGCCCCAGGTGAAAGGACTATGGTTGGCAACAAGAACCGCCGGTATTTTCATTGGGTCCATACCATCGAATCGCCTGACAATACACTTGCCTGTGTTTAGCTCATAATCGTTTCGTATTTCAGCTTCCGTCATCACTTCCGTGACGGGTATCGAACCGTAGAAATAATCGGCGCCGGTAGTACCGAAGCAGGGAATTTCCTTGCAGGCCTGCGCCCACATAGTTGCGTTGGCCGGATGGGCATGGCATATACCACCGATAGATTCGAAATTTCTGTAAAGCTCAAGATGAGTTGGCGTATCTGACGAAGGCTTGAAAGTCCCTTCGATTATGTTTCCATCCAAATCAAGTAATACTATTTTCTCGGGCGTAAGCTCATCGTACTGAACACCGCTGGGTTTAATGGCTATCACACCTTTGGAACGGTCTATTCCGCTGACATTGCCCCAACTGTAAATCACGAGCTTGTGCTTATGCAATTCAACATTTGCATCATAGACAGCTTTTCTTAAGTCTTCGTACACAATAAGTCCTTGTAAGAATCTGCTTAAAAGGCAAATAAGTAAATTAACTCAAACTGACCACTTTATAACAGTTATAAGTAATATTCAGTCCCAATTCGGTCAGTTTTGAGTAATTAGTTCCTGTCGCGGAAACAATATTTGTCATTCCCGCGGAAGCGGGAATCCAGCTTTTTCGCTCTGGACCCCTGCTTTCACAGGGGTGACATCGTGGGTTTTCGTTTTCTACAACATATACTAATTAACTCAACTTGACTGACTTTTAAACTGTCATGCTGAGCGAAGCGAAGCATCTGGCCTTAGAATAGGATTTTGTCCCGTTCCGAGTGTGAGATTCTTCGCTGCGCTCAGAATGACAAGTTGCATATGCTCTTGTCAAAGCTATACTTATGTAAAAACCAGTCAAGTTGAGTAATTAACCACTCACCACTCACCAATTAACTACTCACCAATCAAACGCTGTCTTTGATATCTAAAAGCTCTTTCATAACGTTGGCCAATTTGCCGGACCAGTCCGGCAGACCAAAGGCATCGTGCAATTGCTTATAAAGAGCGTATAATTGCTGATAGATCCTGTGATTTTCCGGTATTGGTTTATAAGTGGCCTCTTTAATCCCACACATAACGGCCTGAGCATCTGGGAAATTGTCGTAGCCGCCGGCACTTTTACCCGCCACTACCGCACCGGCGATGCAGGCGCCCAAAGCGCAGCTCTGCGCCGAGCGTGATATCTTCATCTCCCTTCCGGTTACGTCAGCGTAAATCTGCATAAGCAGAGGATTCTTCTCAGCAATTCCGCCGCAGTTTATAATTTCTGAAACTTCTACGCCGTATTCCTCAAATCTATTGATAATGGTAAGCGCCCCGAAAGCAGTTGCTTCAATCAATGCGCGGTAAATTTCTTCCGGCTTTGTGTGCAGTGTTTGGCCTATCAGTAATCCGGTCAGTCTTTGGTCAACGAGTATTGTTCTATTGCCGTTGTTCCAATCCAGTGCCAACAAGCCGGACTGACCCGGCTTGAGCTTTGACGCCCTTTCGGTAAGAGCTTCGTGCGAGCCTGCCGTTTTGCCGCCCGCCTGGATGTAATTAACGAACCAGTTGAAGATGTCACCTACCGCTGATTGACCAGCCTCCAGACCAAAGAAACCCGGCAGAATAGAACCATCGACGATACCACATATTCCGGGGATGTCCGCCAGGTGTGGCACGGCCATCTTGGCCGTGATTTCACGGGCTGGAAGCCCGTGCCACACGAGCATATCACAGCTACTGGTGCCGATTATTTTAATCAGTTTACCCGGAGCGATACCGGAACCAACGGCACCTAAATGGGCATCAAAGGCCCCCACTGCTACCGGGATACCCGCAGGTAATCCGAGTTTCTGCGCCCATTGTTCTGTAAGAGTTCCTGCCTGCGTTTCTATGGTGTAGGTTTTTTTGTAAAGACGGTCGGAAAGCTCGCCGAGTTTTGGGTCGAGCCTGGCAAGAAAGTCTTTAGCGGGTAATCCCCCCCACTGCTCACTGAACAAAGCTTTATGGCCGGCAGCGCAGCGGCTTCGTTTAACCTTATCCGGCTGTGTAGTGCCCGTTAAAACCGCCGGAATATAATCGCAGCATTCGACCCAGCTATATGCCGCATCGAAAACCACGGGGTCCGTTCGCAAACAATGAAGAACTTTGCCAAAAAACCATTCCGAAGAATATGTCCCGCCGCACTTGGCGAGGTATTCGGGATGTTCTTTTTGAGCTAATTCGGTTATCTCGGCTGCCTCAGCGTAGCCTGTGTGGTCTTTCCACAGCCAGGCACAAGCGTTTGGATTGCCTTTGAATTCATCTAACGTACTCAAAGGCGTGCCGTTTTTATCAACAGGGATTGGCGTCGAGCCGGTTGTGTCGATACCGATGCCTATAATCTGGTTTCCAGCGTTCAGCGTATAGCGTTTAGCGTGTAGTTTCTTTTTTCTATCCGCTGTACGCTCTACGCTATCCTCGGCTTTCTTGGCTTCGGCAATTGCCGCTTTAATAGTAACCTCAATGCCCTCTAAGTAATCAGCAGGATTCTGCCTTGCCAGATTATGGTCGGCCGAATCAAGAATAATACCGGCTTCGCCCGTTTCATATTCATATACTGCCTGCCCTAATTCATTGCCGTTACTAACATCAACTAACAATGCCCTTACAGAATTGGTCCCGAAATCCAGACCGATTGTATATGCCATAATTTAACCTCTAAATTGATAATTATTCCCGCTGTGGATAGTAATCGCTTTTGGATTAGCTGTCAAGTGTTCAATCTGCTTTTGAAAAACTCCGTTTTTTACAAAACAATTCAGCTTACTATCTGCAATAAATGGCTCAGTAAGGATAAGGTAACGGTTTAAGTTCACTAACATTCACCGAATTCGACATTTCCCATTTTAGCTTTCTAAAACACTTTTCCGCAAAAGTATCAAAATCTTCTATTTGAATTTCGCATATCTCAGCCATCATCCCCGGCAGAATTTCCCGCCCGTAGAGCGTTAGTTTAACCAGAAACTAAAATACAGATACAGACCAAGCACCAGACCTAAAACCACGACGGTTATCAGTACCTCTACAAGCCCCCAGCTTTCGCGGATTTCCTTCTTCTGTTCGGGTGTGGTGGTGGCATAGGTCAAACCGACAATTTGTTCGTATTTTGGCGGAGCTGTCAATAGTGAGACCCCGACTATCACCACAATACTTATTAACAAAAGCCAGCCTGATGCAAAAAGAAAGTTGTATTGTCCAACATAGACCAACCACTCTGGTGATTTAATTATAGCGTTTTGTCCTCCACCTGTAAGGGCCTGTAGAGCCAGCTTGCCCATTCCCGCAACAAAACCAATCGCCAGGCCTGCCACCGCACCTTTGCCGTTAATCCGCTTAAAGAAAAGACCGAGCAGGAAGACCGCCGTAATTGGCGGCCCCAGATAGCTTTGAACGTCCTGTAGATACCTGTATAATCCCCCCTGGGAAACGCGCTGCATCACGGGAATCCAGATTACCCCCATCACGACCACGACTAACGTTGCGGTTCGACCTACCGTAACGAGATGCCGTTCGGAGGCCTTCGGATTTATCTTTTCATAGATATCCACGGTAAAAAGAGATGCACAGGAATTAAAAAGTGATGACAGAGAGCTCATCAATGCTGCTAACAGCCCCCCTACCACTAAGCCGCGCAGACCCGCCGGCAATAACGAGCTTACCATAACCGCGAAGACCTTATCCCCATCAAGTACTTCCTGACCATTGGTCATTTTCATCGGGATACTAATCAATCCCTTTTGATGCAGCGCGTAACCGATAAGGCCCGGAACAAGAAAAATCATCACAGGCCAAACCTTCAGGAAGCTGCCCCAAAGAGCGCCGCGCCGGGCGTTCTTAAGGTCTTTAGCCGCTAGCGCCCTTTGTACAATGTACTGGTCGGTACACCAGTACCATATCCCGATTATAGGTGATGCGATTAATATACCCAACCATGGGAAATTCGGGTCTGAATTTGGCCGCCATAGCGCAAAATTCTCAGCATTCTCACGGCATATTGTCTGCAGCTCGCCCCAGCCGCCGAGCTTACTCAGCCCAAAAATTGTAATAAACGCTGAACCGAGTATTAAAATAACCGTCTGGATAGTGTCGGTATAAACCACGGCACGCAGACCGCCCGCAATGGTATAGATGCCCGTAAGGCCAACCGTTAATAGTGCCCCTATCCAGAACGCATCAAGAACGAAATTTTCCGTAATCGGTACTTGAATCTCCGGCAAAAGTACATTGAACACTACACCGCCTGCGTAAACTGTCACTGATACCTTTGTAAAAACGTATGCTATAAGTGAGACGATTGTCAATATCCAGCGGGCCGTCGCATTAAATCGCTTCTCAAGAAACTCCGGCATAGTAAATACCTTCGAGCGGTAATAAAAAGGCACAAAAACCCAGGCTAACATTACCACTACCCAGGCGTGCAATTCCCAGTGAGCCATCCCCATACCACTGGTGGAGCCTTGACCTGCCAACCCGACAATATGCTCTGAGCCGATATTTGAGGCAAAGATTGATGCCCCCACCACAAACCACGGCATATTTCTGCCCGCAAGGAAGTAATCCGTCGATGTCCTTTGTTTCTGCAGAACCACCCACCAGACAATCACTAACATAACACCGAAATAACCTGCAATTGCAATCCAATCTAATGCCTCAAAACCGCCCATAAATCAGTCCTTTCAAGTATGTGTTAAAAACGTTTCTCGATGCAATTCTCGAACCGGAAATCTTCCATATAAGCTCAAGTACAGAAAATTTCAAGATTTTTCCATTTTCTTTCCAATTCTCAAATCCCCCTGCTTGCCCCGTTAGAGTGTCGTTTACTCTAATGGGGTCATTCCGAGCGCAGCCGAGGAATCTATTTAAAATATTTCTCATTCTGAACGTAGTGAAGAATCTCAATCCCAATAATCAATAGTCAATAGTAAATAATCAATTAATAATGGGGATCTCAATATATTTCGCACCACTGAATATTGCCTTGCCCTACACCAACTCGACGCCCCGCGTCGAGCGTATTTAGCCCCGGTCTCTGGCCGGGGGTGCAGGCGCGAGGAATGCTTACCCTTCAAACCTCGCCTCAATGCTTGTTAGCCCCCGGCACTGTCGGGGGTTTCTTCTAAATACCAAGTTTTATATAGCCCCCAGTC